>USKC01000078.1 GCA_900555195.1 uncultured Lachnospiraceae bacterium | reverse complement strand
CTTCAGTTCATCCTGGCGGCTCCAATACTGTATTTGGTAGTGGCCGCATGCAGAAGGGGGAAGCCCCGTTTCCTGACGAGAGGGATTTTCCTAGTGGCTGCCTGGGAATGTTCGCTGTTTTGCATTCATCATACATTTGCGCTGGAAACCTATGGAGGCGGAAACTATCTGCTGGGAGGGACCTATTTTTTCCTGTTCGTCATGGGGATGATTGCGGCGGATATGAGAATCGCGTTTACGCGCAGCAAGCAGGCGGCGGGAGCCTTACTGCTTGCTGCCGTGCTGTACTGCATTTCGATGGCATGGATGTTAAAGGATCAGTTTGCATGGGATGAATCCGTATTCGGCTGGGTTCTTCGCGTGAATCCTCCCGGCCCCACGCTGATCCTGTACGCTTTGGCCGTCCTGTTCCTGGTATTTTCAGCCTGCAGCCTTGCCTGCCTCATGCAAAACAGGTGGCTGAACCGGCTTCTGGCGGCCGCCTCCTGGCTGGGAAGGCGGACGCTGTATATCTTCCTCTATCACATGTTGATTCTGGATTGCCTGCTGCCGAGACTGCCCTTTGCACGGGAAATGGGGCCGGTAAAAACCGCAGTCTACATGGCAGCGATGGTCGGGCTGCCTGTGGCAGGGAAGGAAGCCTGTGACCGAATAAAAGCCGGTCTGCTGCGCGGCCTGGAGGAAGGCTGAACGGTTGCTGCCGCTGGATTATACGCCCGGGAAAAGGGCTTCGATCGCTTCAATGAGGCCGTCATGTTCATTATCCTTTTGGGTGATGAAAGAGGCGGCCTTTTTCACGTCCTCTGCGGCGTTGGCCATGGCGACACCGCAGCCGGCAGCGGCGAGCATGGAAAGATCATTGGGCGCATCGCCGGCGGCAACACAGTTTTCCGGCTGGATGCCGAAATGGCGGCAGGCTTCTAAAATGGCATTTCCCTTCCCAGCCTCGCGGCTGTAGAATTCCAGGTATTGGTCATTGGAGAACTGGACCGTGATCAGATCTCCTAAAGAGGCATCGATTTCATGCTTGAACGCTTCCAGCTTCCTCTTATCCGTCAAGTGGATGACATGAACCTTATAGGGCGGCTTGTCCAGCGCGGAGAGAAGATCGGAAGAGAGAAGAAGAGGAAGATGAATGCGTCTGCGATAATAACGAACCTCTTCATCTTCTGCGGCACAGACGATCTCATGATCCGTATAGGTCTGGACATGGAGGCCGTGTCTTTTGGCACACTGGATGATGGATGCGGCAGCATGCATGGGGACCCTGTGTTCTGCCAGGGGAGAGCGGGAACTGCAGTCATAGATCAGGCTGCCGTTATAAGCGATCACCAGCGTATCCGGATAGAACAGATCTGCTGCCTGCATCACTTCCAGAATGGAATCCAGCGGACGGCCGGAGGTAAGGACCAGCTTGTGCCCGGCCAGAATGAGGGAATCCAGTGCTGCCTTCATCCCGCAGGATACGGTGCTGTCATTGCGAAGAAGGGTGCCGTCCATATCCGTGAAAAGAATTTTAGCGTTCATGAGTAAGCTCCTTTCGCTTGTCCTCTAATTTTTCCCATACGTCATAGGGAATGAAAAGCTTTCCGTGGTAACCTGTGCCCAATTCCAGCCCCGGTTTGTTTGCACCGTGGAAGTCGGAACCGCCGCTGATCAGAAGGCCGCAGCGGGCGGCAAGCTGACGCATTTCTCGTTCCTCCCCGGCGGAATGCGTGGAATAGATGGCTTCAATTCCCACAAGCCCCGCATCTTTCAGCGACAAAACCAGTTTTTCCAATGCATCCTTTCCCAGATGATACAGCAGAGGATGGGCCAGGATGGGAAGGCCTTTCGCTTCCAGGATGAGCTGAACCGCCTGACAGGGAGTTACCTTTTCTCGGGGCACAAAATAGGGAGAATGATCCCCCACATACCGTTCAAATGCTTCCGGCAGACTTTTCACATAACCATGCTCCAAAAGATAACGCGCATAGTGGGCTCGTGTGATGACGGCTTCTGGAAAAGCCTGCAGGAGTTTTTCATAGGAAATATCAATGCCCGCTGAAGAGAGATTGGCACACATTTTCTGATTCCTCCGTATGCGGGAATCAACGAATTCATGAAGCCGACTGGAAAAGGCGGGAGCCTTGTAATCTATGGCCAGCCCAACGATATGGATATCTCTTCCATAGTATTCCGTGGAAAACTCGATGCCTGGAATGACTTCCACTTCCTTATCGGAGGCATAGCGGATGGCTTCATCCAGTCCGTCTATGGTATCGTGATCCGTAAGGGCAAAAGCAGAAAGCCCCTTTTGCAGGGCGAGATCCACCAGCGCGGAAGGGGACAGGCTTCCGTCTGAACGGGTGGAATGAACATGTAAATCTACAGTTTTCATGAATGCTCCTATCTGCGCGTTTTGGCGCGTATATAAAGCCCGGGAGGAGAAAGCGCTTTCCTTTCCCTCCGCTTAGAAGCGTTGTGTGTATGGAAACAAGGCGCCTGACGGCTCCGTGGAAAAATGTCCTGCCAGCACGCAGACACCAAAGGCTGGCCAGGCACAGGGCGTCAAAGGCCGCCCAGCACAAGCCCCTTCTCATTAATTATCATCCTCTTCACGGTTTGCGGTATATACGGTACGCTTTCTCGCCATGGCATCGCTGGCCAGATATTCATCATAAGTGGTAACCTTATCGATAATGGTTCCGTCCGGCATGAATTCAATGATGCGGTTGGCCGTGGTTTCCACAAACTGATGGTCCCTGCAGGCGAAAAGCGCCACGCCCGGGAACTTAATCAGACCGTTGTTCAGGGCCGTAATGGATTCCATATCCAGATGGTTGGTGGGTTCATCCAGGATCAGGCAATTCGCTCCGGAGATCATCATTTTGGACAGAAGGCAGCGCACCTTCTCACCTCCGGAGAGGACTCTCACTTTTTTCACCCCGTCTTCTCCCGCAAAGAGCATCCTGCCCAGGAAGCCGCGCACATAGGTGATATCATCCACAGGAGAATAGCTCATCAGCCAGTCCGCGATGGTGTAATCGTTATCAAATTCTTTGGAGCTGTCCTTCGGGAAATAGGCCTGGGACGTGGTAACGCCCCACTTATAGCTGCCTTCATCCGGCTCCATTTCTCCCATCAGGATCTGGAAAAGCGTGGTCTTAGCCAGTTCGTTGCTTCCCACAAAGGCGATCTTGTCATTATGTCCCATGATGAAGGAAACGTTGTTTAACACCTTCACGCCGCCGATCGTTTTGGAAATGCCCTCCACAGTGAGCACTTCATTGCCGATCTCACGGTCGGGACGGAAATCGATATAAGGATATTTCCTGCTGCTCGGCCGGATTTCATCCAGCTGGATCTTCTCGAGGGCACGTTTTCTGGAGGTAGCCTGCTTTGATTTGGAAGCGTTGGCGGAGAAACGGGAGATGAACTCCTGCAGTTCCTTGATCTTTTCTTCTTTTTTCTTATTCGCTTCCTTCATCTGCTTGATGAGCAGCTGACTGGATTCATACCAGAAATCATAGTTGCCGGCATAGAGCTGGATTTTGCCGTAATCAATGTCCGCAATATGTGTGCAGACTTTATTCAGAAAATAGCGGTCGTGGGAGACCACGATCACCGTATTGTCGAAATCAATCAGGAAATCTTCCAGCCAGGCAATGGCATCCAGATCCAGATGGTTCGTAGGCTCATCCAGAAGAAGGATATCAGGATTGCCGAACAGGGCCTTCGCCAGAAGGACCTTGACCTTCTGACTGCCGTTGAGATCACGCATGAGACTATAATGATATTCCGTCTCCACGCCAAGCCCGTTCAAAAGGCTTGCGGCGTTGGATTCCGCTTCCCAGCCGTCCATCTCAGCGAATTCCGCTTCCAGTTCGCTGGCGCGGATCCCGTCTTCATCGGAGAAATCTTCTTTGGCATAGATCGCCTCTTTTTCCTTCATGATTTCATACAGACGGGCATTCCCCATGATAACGGTATCCAGAACCGGGTAATCGTCATATTTAAAATGATCCTGCTCCAGCACGGACAGACGCTGTCCCGGCGTGATAATCACATCTCCCTTGGTGGATTCCAGCTGTCCGGAAAGGATCTTAAGGAAGGTGGACTTTCCTGCACCGTTGGCTCCGATCAGTCCATAGCAGTTGCCTTCGGTGAATTTGATATTGACGTCTTCAAACAGGGCCTTCTTGCCCAACCTGAGCGTAATATTGCTTGCCTGAATCATTCTATAAAACCTCTTGCTTCCTAAATTAATGGATTTACAGCTGCCTTTACCATTATACACAAAAGTTCGGATTTTTCAATAAAGATATGGAAAAACAATGAGAAAACGGCCGTTCCCGCCCGGCATGCAGCCCTGGGCAGTGTTTTCCGCCCTTCCCGCCGCCCGTTTTCCCGTTCCCGGCTCTGTCCGTGCTGCCTCCCACGCAAAAGGGCCCTCTGTGCCCCGCCGGATTTCTTTTCACGCAAACCACTTCAAAAATTGGCTGTTTCCAAGCGTTTACGCATGGGAGGTTCCCCGCATGGCGGCTGAACTTTGCCCTGGCGGCGTCGGACAACGCCGCCAGGACGTGCGGGGAACCTCCCATGCGTAAACGCTAAGAAACAGCACAATTTTTTCACAGGTTTACGGGAAAAAAAATCCGTCAAAGCCCTGCGGCGTCCCGCAAAGCGAAAGGTGGCTATCGCTCCTAACCGGTCTGCCGGAGGAGGCAAGGGGGAAGGAAGGGGATGATAACAGCCCAGGCCTGCCTGCGCAGGACAAAGCGGTTTACGGGTTTGCTTTTTCCCCGTTTATCCTGTATGATGGGAGCAGCAAACGAAGAGAGAACCGACAACACATTTGACACAGAATGAAGGAGGAGACCGGATATGCAGTATTCCATCGGAGAACTTGCAGCCTTAACGGGAATCAGCCCTTCCACCTTACGCTATTATGATAAAGAAGGATTTTTCCCGGATCTGAACAGAGAGCAAAGCGGCGCGCGTATTTTCACCGACCGGGAAGTAGGACTTCTGAAAATCATCGAATGCCTGAAAGCCACAGGAATGTCCATCAAGGACATCAAACAGTTTATCAACTGGCGCGACGGCGGGGATGCGACGCTGGGCCAGAGGAAAAACCTTTTTCATGAACGGCTGAAGGTTGTGGAAGAACAGCTTGAGAATCTCCGGAAAATCCGGGAAACCCTGTTGTATAAGTGCTGGTATTATGACACCGCCGTCGATCTCGGCTCAGAAGCTGCCGTCGCGGAAATCCCTTGCGAACAGATGCCGGAGGGGATCCGACAGGCCGCCCAAAAGCTTCGTTCCGGCCATCTGCAGGATATCAGCTGAACAATCCCCTTCCTTTCCCCCGACATAACCCCGATATCCCGGCATATACTGTAACAATAGACATTCCGGGTGTATTTATGTTAAAAGATTTCGTCCACCTCATACAATGCAAGATAAAGAGAATGCGGGAAGCGGAGAATTTTAAGGCCACGCTGCGCAATCAGGTCATTAAATACGCTTTGTTTCTCCTGGGCGTGATCGCCTTTGTCAAATGCATCACTACCTTTATGCCGGAAGCCATCCTGGTTTCCAGTACCATTAACGGCAGGCAGCTTCCCATCTACTGTGTGGAAACAGACGAAAAAAAGATTGCTCTTTCCTTTGACGCCGCCTGGGGCAACGAAGATACGCAGCAGATCCTTGATATTCTGGCCAAACACAACGTACACGTTACCTTTTTCATGACAGGCGGCTGGGTAGAAAGCTATCCTGATGATGTGAAAGCCATCCTCGCGGCAGGTCACGATCTGGGCAATCACAGCGAAAATCACAAAAACATGAGTCAGCTTTCCAATGAAGAGAAAAAAGAAGAACTCATGTCGGTCCATGAAAAGGTCAAGGAACTGACCGGATATGAAATGTTCCTTTTCCGGCCTCCGTATGGAGATTATGATAATGACGTGATACAGACCGCCACTGAATGCGGCTACTATTCGATCCAATGGGATGTTGATTCCCTGGACTGGAAAGACTATGGAACCGACTCCATCATCAACACGGTCTGCAATCACAAACACCTGGGATCCGGCAGCATCATCCTCTGTCACAATGGAGCCAAATTCACAGCGGAAGCGCTGGACAGCATGATTACCAACCTGAAAGGCCAGGGATACCAGATCGTTCCTGTGTCAGAGCTGATCTATAGGGAAGGCTATCACATGAATGCGGAAGGACGGCAGATCAAGGACAGCTGATGAACCATCTCCCCTGTACCAAACTTTTCGCACATTTCTATTCTCGGGCAAAAACTTTTTATCACACAAAAGTATTTTTAAAAATCGTTTATTCAGCGGTATATAATGCGCCAGAAGCGGCTCGTTATGTACCGCGTTTTAGGGCGCTTAAAAACATTCCAATCCGCAAGGACCAGATGGGATGAATCGCCAAAGGAAGCCCCTCCAAGCCATATTTCCCGGCCTGTCAAAACTTTGCTAATTTCTCCAAAAAGCTATTCCATTCTACATTTTAATGTATTAAAATGGGTGGCAAAGGGATGTTTTGGGGTATTTTTACACATCCTTTGGGGAAACTGCATAAGGTATTTCAACAACATAATTCAAGAAAGGGGTGGGTTTATGGAAACACTTATGCAACTTGTTTATCTTCTGTCATTCTTCGCTGTTGTGATCGCTTTTGCCTTTGCAGTCTATCTGCATCTCTGGGTAAAAAGGCAGCCTGCGGAGAATAAAAAAATCTTGGAGGTGTCCTCACTCATCCAAGCGGGTGCCAACACTTTCATTAGAAGGGAATACGGCGTTCTTGCCAAATTCGCCGGTGTGGCCTCCATTCTCATTTTTCTTTTCCTTCCGGAACCTATCTGGAACGGAAATATTCCTACACATATCGCCATGGCAGTTTCTTATCTTGCAGGTACGATCCTGTCTGCGATTGCGGGCAAAATCGGCATCCTCGTGGCAACTTCTTCCAATTCAAGGACGGCTGAAGCGGCTCAGAAAGGAATTCGCTCCGCTTTTTTGATCGGTTTCCGGGGCGGCTCTGTGATGGGCCTTGCGGTGGTAGGATTCAGCCTGTTGGGGGTTATGGCTGTCCTGATGATCACCGCTGATGCGACTGTGCTCTTGGGCTTCTCCTTCGGTGCCAGTTCTCTCGCCCTCTTTGCCAAAGCGGGCGGCGGTATTTTCACTAAAACAGCTGACGTGGCCGCGGATCTTACAGGGAAGGTGGAACTCGGTATTCCTGAAGACGATCCGCGCAACCCTGCGGTTATCGCCGACAATGTGGGGGACAATGTGGGCGATGTGGCAGGCATGGGCGCGGATCTGTTCGACTCCAATGTGGCCGCCATGGCTTCCGCTCTCGTTATGTCTCAGGCCCTGGATGGAGGTTCAGGCGCCAATACAGCCATGGTATTCTGCTATGCAGCGCTGGGGCTGATCGCATCCATCATCGGCATTGCCTGTGCCAGGGTCGGCAAAAACGGGAATCCCACCAATGCGCTGAATGCGTCAACTTATACCACGACCGCAGTTTTCCTTGTCCTGACTGCCATCGCCACCGCACTCCTTGACGGGTTCCAGTGGCGTATCTGGGGCGCTTCTGCGGTGGGCCTGATTGTTGGCGTCATTATCGGTATCACCACCGACTATTTCACAGATGATACCAAGCCGATCGTGCAGAAGGTGGCGCATGCCTCTCAGTCCGGCTCGGCGTTCACCATTCTGTCCGGCGTTTCCTATGGTTTCATTTCTGCCCTTCCCGCCATGGTGGGGATTGCGGTCTCCGCGCTCACCGCATACAAGCTCTGCGAATCGCTGGGAGAGGGATATGCGCTCTTTGGGATCGCCATGGCCGCTGTAGGCATGCTTTCCATCGTAGGCATGATCATCAGCAACGACGCTTATGGCCCGATCGTTGACAATGCGCGCGGCCTGGCTGAAATGGGCGGTCTCGGAGAAGAAACCATCCGCATTGCCGATGAGCTGGACAGCGCGGGCAACACGGTAAAGGCGGTTACGAAAGGCTTCGCCATCGGCGCAGCTGGCCTGACGGTCATCTCCCTTCTGGGCGCCTATATGTCCGAAGTGAATGAATCCCTTGCCGCAATGGGCAAAGAACTTCTGACCGGTTTTGATATCATGGATCCCACCGTATTCTTTGGAATCCTGGTAGGCGCTTCCATTCCCGCCGTTTTCTCCGCCATGCTCATCCTGGGCGTGGATAAGAACGCGCAGCGGATGGTCACTGAGATCCGCCGTCAGTTCAGAGAAATCAAAGGGCTGAAAGAAGGCAAAAAAGGCGTGAAGGCTGATTATGATACCTGTATCGATATCGCAACCAGCGGCGCCCTGAAAGAGCTGATTCCCGCCGGTCTTCTCGCGATCATCGCCACCGTCCTCGTCGGCTTTATCGGCGGCCCGCTGGCCATTGGCGGTTTTCTGCTCGGGAACATCACCAGCGGCCTTCTGCTGGCGCTGTTCATGTCCAATGCCGGAGGCCTTTGGGACAACTCCAAGAAATATGTGGAAGCCGGAAACGAAGGCGGAAAGGGGTCTCCCGCTCATAAGGCAGCTGTAACAGGCGACACCGTGGGTGATCCGTTCAAAGATACGGCAGGGCCTTCCATCAATACCCAAATCACCGTGGTATCTTTGGTTTCTTCCCTGCTGTCCTCTCTGTTTGCCGCTTTCTCCCTGTTCGGTTAATACCGGAAAACAGACTGTATTTGGTTGAATCAATTAAAATGCCTTTATACGCAACGGATGCCCCACATTGCAGGGCATCCGTTGTTTTATGCTATATTTATGTACCAATTTGTCACATCAGTCCATATCCAATTCCTTCTCAGCGCTCTTTCCCTTCTCCAGCCTTTTAAACAGCCGCACCAGAACCACCACTGCCGCCACAGCGAGGATGATCTCAGCAGCAAACTGCGCGTACGCGAGGCCATACAGCGGGAAGAGCCAGTTTAAGATGAATAGAGCTGGAATCTCCAGCACGATCTTCCGAAGCACGGCAAAGATAAACGCATTTTTCCCCAAGCCAACCGCCTGGAACACACCCACTGCCAGGAAGTCTATGCACAGAAACGGAAGCCCCAAACAGAATCCCCGAAGGAACTGGGTTCCATAGGCTACGATCGCTTCGTTCTTCATGAACATGCTTGTCAAGAAGCCCGCTCCCATATAATATCCGGCAGCCACGATCGCCAGAAATGTCACAGAAATCTTGGCAGAAAAAGTAAGCGTTTTTTTCATCCGCGGAATGTTTCCGCTGGCATAATTATAGCTGATTAACGGCATAATTCCCTGCGAAAGCCCCATAGCCACATACATGGGCACCATATTGATCTTCTGGGTAATCCCCATGGCCGCCACCGCTTCTGAACCATAGGAAGAGGTAAAATTGTTCAGAACGGTCATGCCCGTCACATTCAGCAAATTCTGTATGGCCGCCGGGATCCCCACACCACAGACACCGCGCACGATCTTTCCGTTCAGGCTGAACATGGACGGCTTGATGCATACATGGGTGCTTTTTCTCTTCACATACAGCAGCACAAAGAAATACATACAGGCTACACAGTTGGAAAGGAAGGTCGCAAGCCCTGCCCCTTCCGCCCCCATATTCAAGCCCCAAGGAAGAATGAAAATGGGATCCAGAATGATATTCAGGATGCAGCCGCTCATGGTGCCGATGCTTGCATGCAGGGCCGCCCCTTCCGCCCTGACCAGATAAGCCATTACCACATTCAGAATCGTGGGAGCCGCTCCGCAGGCGACCGTCCATCTCAGATACGCCGCAGTAGCCTCCGCCGTCGTGGCATCCGCTCCGAGCAGCGTAAGGATAGGCCCCTGGAATACAAGATACAGCAGAGAAAACATCAGCCCGAAAAAGACAGAGCAATAGAAGCCAAATGCGCTGCTGCGGTGTACCGTTTCATAATCCCTGCTCCCAAGCGCCCGGCTCATCATGCTGGACGAACCGACACCGAACAGATTATTAACCGCATTAAATGCCAGAATCAGCGGCGCTGCCAGTGTAACAGCAGCATTTTGAACCGAATTGTTCAGCATTCCCACAAAATAGGTATCCGCCAGGTTATAGAGCACTGTCACCAGTGAACTTAAAATCGTAGGCACCGCCAGCTTGACGACCGCCTTCGGAATCGGCAGCTGTTCAAATAGCATAATTTTCTGTTTGTCTTCCACGATGAATTCCTCCGTTTTCCTTCTATAAACGATATCCGATTGAAATATAGCCCTAAAAAAATATTATAACGCGGCGGATTCTGATTTGCAATGCCGCCTCGGGGATGTTTGCTGAGAACGCCTGCACCAGTTCAGACCACCTTGGAAGGAGCCAGGCACGCATGCTCATTGGGCCCCGCCCGGGGCGTCTTCTATGGCGCGCGCATGCTGTCCGACCAGCTGGGGAGCGAATTTGCAGATTCTGATTACGACAAGCTGCACAAGGTATACAGCATCTGGATCTGTATGAACGCGCCAAAGCGGATCGGCAACGCTATGACGATATATCGGCTCACCAAGCAGGAACGGGTGGGGCATGTTCCGGAAGAACACCGGCACTATGACAAACTGACAATCGTCCAGATTTTTCTGGATTCCAGAGAAGAATACGGCCCTCCCGGGAGCCTGTACCGGCTGCTAAACGTACTCTTTTCTCCGCAGCTGGATTATCAGGAAAAGGAACGGATTCTGAGCCGGGAATATGCACTGGAGATGACAGAACCCCTCAGAAAGGAGCTTGAACAGATGGGAAATATAGGTGAAGCGATTCTGGAAATGGGCCTAAGGGAAGGCAGAAAACAGGGTAAAAAGCAGGGAAGGGAATTGGGCATCCGGCAGGGCAAAGCACAGGGAATGAAACAGGGGGCCCTGCAGACCTTATCCTCCCTGGTAGCAGAAGGCCTGCTCACGCCGGAAAAGGCCGCCGAACATCTCGGCATCTCCGTGGAGGAATTCTTCAGGAAAACCCGGCACCTTTCCGGTTTGCAGTAACCCCGCCCCGCTCATT
>USKC01000077.1 GCA_900555195.1 uncultured Lachnospiraceae bacterium | reverse complement strand
GGCGCGGCGAGGGATCTGGAGCGTGTGGCGACGAGGTCGAGGAGGCCCGCGCGGAGTTGTACCGCGAGCAGGCGGAGGAGCTGCGCTTGGCGCGAGAGGGCAAAGAGGGCTGAAGGGTGTCGGCGCGGGCAGAGGAGACCAGATCGGGGCCACCGGGAAAGAGCGGCGCGTCAGGGATGCCGCGCCCTACAGCTCACCGGTTCGGCCTGCCAGATAGTCAAGCGGGCTCTCCAGCTCATCCGCGATGGCGGGCAAGTCATGAGCGTCCGGAAAAAGGCCCTGGATCGGGAGGGCTGCTTCTATTATGCCCTGGCTCTGGGAATTGAGTTGGGCCGCCTGTCTGCAAAAGGCTGACGCTCCTGCCCCCTACTCATCGTCATTGGCCTTCTTGTCGATGTACTCCGGCCGGAGCTTGCTGTAGATGATCTTCTGCTCGCTGTAGAGGCCGTAATAGCCGGAGAGCATGTAGGACACGGCGATGCACACGGCGAACAGTCCCAGGCTCTGGCCGGTGAACATGCCCAGGCTGTCCCCGGCGAACAGCTCCAGGGAGAGCAGCAGGGAGGTCATGGGGCAGTTGGTGACGCCGCAGAAGAGGGACACCATGCCGATGGCCGCGCCCAGGGAGGCGGGCAGGCCGATGAGCGGAGCCAGGAAGCAGCCGAAGGTGGCGCCGATGAAGAGGGAGGGAACGATCTCTCCGCCCTTGAATCCGGCGGCAATGGTGATGGAGGTGAAGAGCATTTTCAGGAAAAAGGCCCATGGAAGAGCCTGCCCGGTCAGCGCTTCTTCGATGATGTTCATGCCGGTGCCAAGATAGTTCTGGCTGCCCACGAGCAGGGTGAGCAGGATGAGAAGAACGCCTCCGCAGACGATGCGCAGATAGAGGTTCCGGAAGAAGTGCGCCATCAGTTCATGGGCCAGCTGGAGCATCAGGCAGAACAGAATGCTGACTCCTGCGCAGCAGGCGGCCAGAAACACCACACGCAGTCCGGAAGGAAGGGAAAGAGGAAGGCTGGCGGGAGCGCGGAAAACGTCTGTCTGTACGCCCAGAAAGAGGGCGGTCTGCCGGGCCACCAGGGCCGCGCAGATGCAGGGGACCAGGGCCGCATAATACATGATGCCCACGCTGGACACTTCCATGGCGAAGAAGGACGCGGTCATGGGTGTGCCGAACAGGGCGGAAAAGGCCGCAGCCATGCCGCTCATGAGAATGATTTTTTTATCCCGTTCATCAAAATGGAAGAGATCGCCGAGAGATTTGCCGAAGCTGGCCCCGATCTGCAGAGCGGCGCTTTCCCGGCCGACGGAACCGCCGCAGAAAATGGTGATGACGGTGGAGACGAAGATCAGAAACGCCATGCGCAAAGGAATGGTGATCCGACTGTGAATGCTTTCGATGATGGAATCCGTTCCGTGACTGTTCTCATAATGGAGCGCTTTATAAAGGAAGACGATGACAAGGCCGCCCAGGGGCAGAAGCAGGAACTGAAAGGGATGTGCAGTGCGCATATTTGTAGCCCACTCCAGGCAATAAGAGAAGGCCGCCGCCACCAGGCCGGTCACCAATCCGGTTAAAGCGCCGAAAAACAGCCATTTCAGATACTGACGCATATTATATAAGGTACTTTTTACAGAATGCTTAATGAGTTCCATTCTCCCACTCCTCCTTCGTAATGGTTCAGGCTTATCTGAACGTTTACTCCCGCATCATAACACAGGCTGTTTTTTTTCGCAATCCCTTGACAATGCTGCGTTTTGGGCTTTATAATACCCAAAGATACAAGACCAGAAAGGCTGTGACGAAGACAGTATTCATTCGCCCAAAGGTGCAGAGAGCCGGCGGTGGTGGAAAGCCGGTACGAGTAGGGAATGGAGAAGATCACTTCCAAGCCGCAGGCCCAAAGGTGCGCGGAAGGCGTTCCGAGTAGGCTGAGCCGGAGTTCCTCCGTTATGGGAAACCATATTTCCTTTGGCTGCCGGGAAACGGCAGGCCGGGCGTATGATGTAACGGGTGGTACAGCGAGAGAAATCCTCGTCCCTTTACAGAAGGGACGGGGTTTTTTTATTCGATAGGAAAATTCGTTTTCCGTCGGATAAGAATGTTCCGCCAGGAGGGCATTGCGGGGAAGATGACGGAAAGAAAACGGAAAGGATGGAGAAAATGGCGCTTTACGAAAAAGTGAACACCGACCTCAATTTTGTGGAGCGGGAAAAAGACATTGAGAAATTCTGGGAAGAAAACCATATCTTTGAGAAGAGCATGAAGATCCGGGAAGGCTGCCCTACTTATACCTTCTATGACGGCCCTCCGACCGCGAACGGAAAGCCGCATATCGGCCATGTGGAGACGCGTGCTATTAAGGATATGATCCCCAGATATCGTACCATGAAGGGATATATGGTTCCCAGAAAAGCAGGATGGGATACCCATGGCCTTCCGGTGGAACTGGAAGTGGAGAAGCTTCTTGGGCTGGACGGCAAGGAGCAGATCGAAGAATACGGAATCGCCCCTTTCATCGAGAAATGTAAGGAAAGCGTTTGGAAGTATAAGGGCATGTGGGAGGATTTCTCCAAAAAGGTGGGCTTCTGGGCCGACATGGATGACCCTTATGTGACCTATCATGATGATTATATCGAGTCCGAATGGTGGGCGTTAAAGAAGATCTGGGACAAGGGCCTTCTGTATAAGGGCTTTAAGATTGTGCCCTACTGCCCGCGCTGCGGGACGCCGCTTTCTTCCCATGAGGTGGCGCAGGGCTATAAGGATGTGAAGGAACGCTCCGCCATCGCCCGCTTTAAGGTAAAAGGGGAGGATGCTTATATCCTGGCATGGACCACGACGCCCTGGACGCTGCCTTCCAATGTGGCATTGTGCGTGAACCCGGATGAATCCTATGTGAAGGTGAAGGCTGCGGACGGCTTTACCTATTATATGGCGGAAGCCCTTCTGGATACCGTGCTGGGGAGCTTGGCTGACAAGGAAGCGGGAACGCCCGCTTACGAGGTGTTGGAGAGGTATCAGGGAAAAGACCTGGAATATAAGGAATATGAGCCGCTTTTTGACTGCGCGGTTGATACCTGCGAGCGGCAGCATAAGAAGGCCTTCTATGTGACGTGCGACAACTATGTCACGCTGACTGACGGTACTGGCGTGGTTCATATCGCTCCTGCGTTCGGTGAGGACGACGCGAATGTGGGCCGTAAATATGATCTGCCTTTTGTGCAGCTGGTGGATGCCAAGGGTGATATGACGAAGGAGACGCCCTGGGAGGGCATGTTCGTGAAGGATGCGGATCCGGAGGTGTTAAAGGCGCTTGCGGAAAAGAACCTGCTGTTCTCCGCACCCAAATTTGAGCATAGCTATCCGTTCTGCTGGAGATGCGATACGCCTCTGATCTATTACGCCAGAGAGTCCTGGTTCATCAAGATGACTGCGGTGAAGGAACACCTGATCGCCAATAACAACACGATCAACTGGATCCCGGAGTCCATCGGGAAGGGCCGTTTCGGAGACTGGCTGGAGAATATCCAGGACTGGGGACTGTCCAGGAACCGTTATTGGGGCACGCCCCTGAATATCTGGCAGTGTGAATGCGGGAAAATGCTGTCCGTCGGAAGCAGACAGGAACTGGAAAGCTTAAGCGGCAACCCGGAAGCGAAGACTGTGGAACTGCACCGCCCGTATATCGACGCCATCACAATCCCTTGTCCGGACTGCGGCAAGATGATGAAGCGTGTGCCGGAAGTGATTGACTGCTGGTTCGATTCGGGGGCCATGCCTTTTGCGCAGCATCATTATCCGTTTGAAAATAAGGAAATCTTTGAAAAGCAGTTCCCCGCTCAGTTTATCTCTGAGGCGGTGGATCAGACCCGCGGCTGGTTCTATTCCCTTCTGGCGGAGTCCACGCTGCTGTTCGATCAGACCTCTTTTGAAAACGTGATCGTGCTGGGGCTGGTACAGGATGAGAACGGACAGAAGATGAGCAAATCCAAGGGCAATGCGGTGGATCCCTTTGAAGCGCTGGAGGAATACGGTGCGGATGCGATCCGCTGGTATTTCTATTCCAGCAGCGCGCCCTGGCTTCCCAGCCGCTTCCATGGCAAGGCGGTAATCGAAGGCCAGAGGAAGTTCATGGGAACGTTGTGGAATACCTACGCGTTTTTCGTCCTGTATGCGAATATCGATGAATTCGATGCTACGAAATATAAATTGGAATACGATAAGCTTTCCGTGATGGATAAGTGGCTTTTGAGCCGCCTGAATACCCTGATTACGGAAGTGGATACCAGGCTGGATGCTTACCAGATCCCGGAAGCGGCAAGGGCTTTGCAGGATTTTGTGGATGAATGCAGCAACTGGTATGTGAGAAGGAGCCGCGAACGCTTCTGGGCCAAAGGAATGGAGCAGGATAAGATCAACGCTTATATGACGCTCTATACCGCTCTGGTTACCCTGGCGAAGCTGTCCGCACCCATGATCCCGTTCATGGCGGAGCAGATCTACCTGAATCTGGTTGCCAGACTGGATAAGACGGCTCCTGAGAGCGTGCATCTGTGCGATTTCCCTGTGGCGGATGGCGCATATGTGGACAAACAGCTGGAAGCGGATATGGAAGAGGTTCTGGACATCGTGGTGATGGGACGCGCCTGCCGGAACACGGCTAATATCAAGAACCGTCAGCCCATCGGAACCATGTTCGTTAAAGCGGATCACGCGCTTGGCGATTATTATAAGGAAATCGTGGAAGAGGAACTGAATGTGAAAAAGGTGGTATTTACGGAAGATGTGAGAGACTTTACCACCTATACCTTTAAACCGCAGCTGCGCACGGTGGGACCGAAATACGGCAAGCAGCTCGGCGGCATCCAAAAGACGCTTGCCGGACTGGACGGAAACGCGGCTATGGATGAACTGAAGGAGAAGGGCGCGATCAGCTTTGAGGTGAACGGCGTACAGGTGAGCCTTACAGAGGAAGACCTTCTGATTGAGATGACCCAAAAGGAAGGGTATGTATCTGAAGCGGATAACCGCCTGACCGTGGTGCTGGATACGAACCTTTCTGAGGAATTGATTGAAGAAGGGTTCGTGTATGAGATCATCAGCAAGATCCAGACGATGAGAAAGGACGCTGGATTTGAGGTGATGGATCATATCCGGGTAGCATTTGATGGAAACGAGAGGATCGCGAGAATCGCTGAACGGAATCAGGAACTGATTGCAGGAAAAGTACTGGCGGTTTCCTGCACAGAAGGAGAATGCTTCGGCGTTTCCAAAGAATGGAACGTGAACGGGGAAAAAGTGACGATTAGCGTGGAAAAAGTCGAATAAGGCAGAAAAGTACAGGTGAATGGGCCGTCACGAAATGCCGTTGCGAAAACGGCGACAAAGAAGTGGCGGCTCTTTCATGCGTACGGATGAACTTGTAAGAACGTGTGGAAAACGGTACAGGCGGGACTGTTACACGTTTTTACATAATATATGTTTTCATTTGAATGGATCTATTGTAAACTGGTACTGTCAGATGAAAAAAAACGTTGATCGATATATAAGGAGGAAGCCAATGCTGAAGAAACCGGCCAATATCAATTTTGATAAGGAGCTCTTCAAGAGGAGTGTTATAAACAATGTGAAGACGCTTTACCGCAAAACCCTGGAGGAAGCCAGCGACCAACAGATATTTCAGGCCGTTGCCTATTCTGTTAAGGATGTGATTGTGGATAATTGGATGGCAACCCAGAAAGAATATGAGAAGAAAGATCCCAAGACAGTCTATTATCTTTCTATGGAATTTCTGATGGGACGGGCTCTGGGAAATAACTTGATTAACCTGAAAGCCTATGATGAAGTGGCAGAGGCGCTGGAAGAACTGGGCGTAGACATCAATGTGGTGGAAGACCAGGAGCCGGATGCTGCGCTGGGAAATGGCGGCCTGGGCCGTCTCGCTGCCTGCTTTTTGGATTCTCTGGCAACTCTGGGGTATTCTGCTTACGGATGCGGCATCCGTTACCGCTATGGCATGTTCAAACAGCAGATCCGGGATGGATATCAGATAGAAGTGCCGGATAACTGGCTGGCCGACGGTAATCCATTTGAACTGCGCCGCCCGGAATATGCCAAGGAAGTGAAGTTCGGCGGTTATGTGAATGTATATGTGGATGAAAACGGGCGCAACTGCTTCAAACAGGAGGGATATCAGTCCGTGCGCGCGGTTCCTTATGACCTTCCGATCGTAGGCTATGGCAACGGGATCGTCAATACGCTGCGCATCTGGGATGCGGAAGCGGTGGAATGCTTCAAGCTGGATTCATTTGATAAGGGCGATTATCAGAAAGCGGTGGAACAGGAAAACCTGGCAAGAAATATCGTTGAGGTGCTCTATCCCAATGACAATCATTATGCGGGGAAAGAACTGCGCCTGAAGCAGCAGTATTTCTTCATTTCCGCTTCCGTGCAGGCTGCTGTGGCCAAATATATGAGAAAGCATGACGACATCAGGAAGTTCCATGAGAAGGTGACCTTCCAGCTGAACGATACCCATCCTACGGTGGCGGTCGCGGAACTGATGCGCATTCTGATGGATGACTATTATCTTTCCTGGGAGGAAGCGTGGGAAGTGACCACCAAGACCTGCGCCTATACCAATCACACCATCATGGCGGAAGCGCTGGAGAAGTGGCCCATTGAGCTGTTTTCCAGACTCCTTCCCCGTATCTATCAGATCGTGGAAGAGATTAACCGCCGTTTCCTGGAGCAGGTGGCGAGGCAGTATCCGGGCAACCAGCAGAAGATCGCCAAGATGGCCATCATTTATGACGGCCAGGTGAAGATGGCGCATCTTGCCATCGTAGCTGGATATTCCGTGAACGGCGTGGCACGGCTTCACACGGAGATTTTGAAAAAACAGGAACTGAAAGATTTCTATGAGATGATGCCCGAGAAATTCAACAATAAGACCAACGGCATCACCCAGAGAAGGTTCCTTCTGCACGGCAATCCGCTGCTGGCAGACTGGGTGACAGACCATATCGGAGACGGATGGGTGACAGACCTGGCACAGCTCTCCAAGCTGAAGGTTTATGCGGATGACAAGAAGGCACAGCAGGAGTTCATGAATATCAAATATCAGAACAAGGTGCGCCTTGCAAAATACATTCTGGAGCACAACGGCATTGAGGTAGACCCGCGTTCTATCTTCGATGTACAGGTTAAGCGTCTGCACGAGTACAAACGTCAGCTCATGAACATTCTGCATGTTATGTATCTGTATAACCAGATCAAAGAACATCCGGAAATGGACTTCTATCCGAGAACCTTTATTTTCGGTGCAAAAGCCGCAGCAGGATATGTGCGCGCGAAGCTGACCATTAAGCTCATCAACGCAGTTGCGGACGTGGTGAACAACGACAGATCCATCAACGGAAAGCTGAAAGTTGTATTTATTGAGAATTACCGTGTATCCAATGCAGAGATGATTTTTGCTGCCGCCGATGTTTCCGAGCAGATTTCCACCGCCAGCAAAGAGGCATCAGGAACTGGAAACATGAAGTTCATGCTGAACGGTGCAGTTACCATCGGCACCATGGACGGCGCCAATGTGGAGATCGTGGAAGAAGTGGGCCAGGAAAATGCGTTTATCTTCGGTCTGTCTTCCGACGAAGTTATCAATTATGAGAATAACGGCGGATATAACCCCATGCAGTATTTTAACAATGACCCGGATATCCGCAATGTACTCATGCAGCTCATCAACGGAACCTACTCCAACGGAGATTTTGAGCTGTTCCGTGATATCTATGATTCCCTGCTCAACACCAAGAGCAGCGACAGAGCAGATACTTACTTTATTCTGGCTGACTTTAAGGCTTATGCGGAAGCACAGAAGCGTGTGGAAGAGGCTTATAAGGATGAAGCGGGATGGGCTAAGAAGGCACTGCTGAACACAGCATGCTCTGGTAAGTTCACATCTGACAGGACCATTCAGCAGTATGTGGATGAGATTTGGCATCTGGATAAGGTTACAATTGAATAATAGACCTGCATAGATCTTTTTCTGTTAAACTGTGTAGGTGTCGCTGCGTCCCGGTAAATTTTCCGGGACGCAGTTTTTTTGTCCTTTTACTGCAGACTTCTGAAATATTCAAGAAAAGCTTTAGCCGATTTGTTCAGGTGATGGTTGGGAAGCCAGAGGGCAACGGCATTGGTGGTGAGTACCGGTTCATGGATGGTCTTGTAGATGACTTTCTGGTTCGACATTTTAATAGCACTGGCAGGGAGAATAGAAACGCCAAGACCGATCTCAGAGAGGAGCAGGGCAGTAAAAGAGCGCTCACTGACACTGATGATTCTGGGTGATACCTTATGGACGGCAAATACGTCATTTAGGAGAGCCTCATATCTTCGGTAAACGATAAGATTCTTGGATTCCAGCTCTTCAATTGTACAGAAATCATCATCTGACCAGTTGTTTTCCTCATTCATGGCAGCAATCATAGGTTCCGGAGGCTTTTCCAATACGCAGTAACCGCTAGTGTCTATTGGAGAACGGACAATGCCGATATCCACCAGTTCCTTCTGTAAAATATCCATGACATACTGTGTGCTGCCCTCAAAAAATTTGTAGTTGATCTTGGGGTATTTTTTATGGAATTCCCCCAGTTTGTGATTCATTACCATTGGAATCGAAGTGGGGGTTATGCCAATCATGATGGTCCCCTGATATCCGGCAGCATAATCCTGTACTTCTTGTTGGATGGAGCTGCTCAGATCCACAATCTGTCTCGCCCTTTCCAGAAATATTTTACCTATCTCTGTGAGCTGTATCTGCCGTGAATTGCGGTTAAATAGGACAACTCCCAGTTCTGCCTCCAGTTTCTTTAGCTGCTGGCTCAGGGGAGGCTGGCAGATATGCAGCCGTTTGGCAGCGGCGGTTATATTTTTCTCCTCCGCTATCGCGATAAAATACTCTAACTGTTTTAAATCCATTATACGCCCACACCCTCCTATACATTTTGCATATGTATTTCATATGAACTAGATATTTTACATATAATATGCCTAATGCTATAATACATTTATATTGAAAAAATGTCAAAATATATTAAAAAAGGAAAAAGAAAAGAAGGTATTTCGTCAGAAAAGGAGGTTTCTAATGATGGAAGAAAAAAAAGAGGGCAGGATAACAAAATTTTTCTCAAATCTTCACCCATTAACCCTATTATTTGTGCTTGTGATCGTTGTGGCAGTTTTGACATTTTTTATACCGGCAGGTACTTATGACAGGGTTAATGATGAAGCGTCGGGCAAGACAATTGTGGTACCGGGAACTTTTCACAGGGTAGAACAGAACCCGGCAACGCCAATAACAATTTTACTCTCCTTTGACAAGGGGATACAGAAAGCAGCACCTATCATCTCTTTTTTGCTGCTTATAGGGGGCGCACTGGGGATCATCGCATCAACGGGGGCTATTGAGTCCGCATTAGGACAACTGGTAAAAAAGTTTAGGAGTGACAGGAGCCGGGGTATTATCATCGGAGGGGTTATGTTTTTCTTCCTGTTTTGTTCCTCCACATTTGGAATGGGACAGGAGATGATGGCTTTTGCACCCTTTATCATTGTACTTATGGTATCCCTTGGATTTGACACGATCACAGCCATAGGGTCCATGATCCTGGGATATGCCATTGGGTACGGTTCCGGTTTTTTGAATCCCTTTAACCTGGCGGTGGCTCAGGGAATCGCAGGACTTCCCTACCCGTCAGGAATGGGATATCGTATTGTCCTCAGTCTGATCTTGTATGTTGCGGCACTTGTGTATCTGCTCCGCTACGCAAAGCGTGTACATAAATCACCGGAGTTAAGCTACAGCCCTGTAGTCCCGGAGGAGTTTAAGACAGAGGTGCAGACAGAAGTGAAAATGACAGGGGGACAGATAAGGGTTTGGGTGGTCTTTTTCCTTGGTCTTATTTTTCTCATATGGGGAACCATTACTCAGGGATTTTACCTTTCAGAATGTGCGACTATCTTTCTTGTGATAGGGCTGCTGGCAGGGCTGGTAAACGGGTATGGACTTAACCGGATTTTCAAAGAGTTCAGCAAGGGTGCAAAAGATATGGCAGTACCGTGCCTCATCATCGGTTTTGCCCTGGCGATCAATCAGATTCTGGATACGTCTTCTGTACTGGACAGTATCGTATATTATCTGTCGGTTCCTTTAACCCATCTGCCGCCTATGGTGTCTGCGGGAGGAATGGTGATCGTTCAGACACTGATCAACTTCTTCATTAACTCGGGTTCAACGCAGGCGGCTGTGACTATGCCCATTATGTCTCCGCTGGCACAGATACTGGGTGTGAATCAGCAGGTGGCAGTGTTGGCCTTCCAGTTAGGCGACGGACTTTCCAATATGGCATGGGTTACTTGCGGCACTCTGATGATCGGACTCGGAATAGCCAATATAAACTATCTGCAGTGGACAAAGTTTATCATTAAAATATTTGGAATTATGATTCTGATAGCTGTTGCAGCCGTTATGTTTGCGCAGTTTATAAATCTGGGACCATTTTAAGGAGAAGAGGACGTATGGATAAAACAGAAGAATTGATGCAGAATCGTACATTAAATTATTTCAGCAGACTGTGCCAAATCCCCAGGGAGAGCCATAACGAGAAGGCGGTCAGTGACTTTATAGTCGACTGGGCAGTTAGTCTGGGGCTTGAAGTAAAGCAGGATGAATTCTTAAATGTTTACATCAAAAAACCGGGTACAGCGGGCAGAGAGGGTGAAGAGCCTATTTTGTTCCAGGCTCATCTGGATATGGTATGTGAAAAGGAATCGGATTCTTCTCATGATTTCAAAACGGATCCGATCAAATGGAGGATTGACGGTGATTGGATCTTGTCAGCCGATCATACGAGCCTGGGGGCCGACTGTGGGATCGGTGTGGCACACATCATGGAGATATTTTCTTCAAGAGATATATCCCATCCGCCTATAGAAGTTCTGCTTACCACCAGGGAAGAGACGGATATGATGGGCGCAAAGGGATTTGATATCAGTTTCTTCTCGGCGAAAAGGATGA
>USKC01000076.1 GCA_900555195.1 uncultured Lachnospiraceae bacterium | reverse complement strand
GCCGCTTTCTTAATTTCACTAATACGATGCAATTATACCAGAGAACGGTTCAGATACGCCTCCTGTTCTGCTGTCAGGGTGTCGATCTGTTTTCCCATGAAGCGGAGCTTTCTTGCCGCCACATCCCGGTCGATCTCTTCCGGGACATCGATCAGCATCTCTTTCAGCTCTCCGCCATGCTCCACCAGATACTTGGCGGACAGCGCCTGAATCGCAAAACTCATATCCATAATTTCCGCCGGATGTCCGTCTCCTGCAGCCAGATTCACCAAACGGCCTTCTGCAAGCACGAAGATCCACTGGCCTGTGGGCAGCTTGTATCCCTGAATGTTCCTGCGCATCTCCTTCGTCTCAACCGCCATAGCGCGCAGACCTGCCATGTCGATCTCACAGTCAAAATGTCCCGCATTGCAGAGAATTGCACCTTCCTTCATCTCCACAAAGTCCTCTGCATCGATTACCTTATCGCAGCCCGTAACCGTCACAAAGAAATCTCCGATCTTGGCCGCTTCCTTCATCGGCATAACCTCAAAGCCGTCCATCACCGCTTCAATGGCCTTGACAGGATCGATCTCCGTCACGATCACTTTTGCCCCAAGTCCCTTCGCTCTCATGGCAACGCCCTTGCCGCACCAGCCGTATCCGGCTACAACCACGTTTTTGCCTGCCACGATCAGATTCGTTGTGCGCATAATTCCATCCCATACGGACTGGCCCGTACCGTACCTGTTATCAAAGAAGTGCTTGCACTGCGCGTTATTTACCCGAATCATGGGGAACTTCAGATCGCCTGCCCGATTCATCGCTTCCAGACGAATGATGCCGGTGGTAGTCTCTTCACAACCTCCCAGAATCGCCGGGATCAGATCCTGCATCTGCGTGTGAACCATGTGCACCAGATCTCCCCCATCATCAATAATGATGTTGGGCCCTGCAGAAAGCACTGCACGGATGTGCGAATTGTACTCCTCTTCTGTAGCTCCGTACCAGGCATGAACTTCCAGGCCTGCTTTCACCAACGCGGCCGCCACATCATCCTGCGTGGACAGCGGATTGGAACCCGTCACATACATTTCCGCCCCGCCGGCAGCCAGCACCTTGCACAGATATGCCGTTTTCGCTTCCAGATGCACGGAAAGCGTGATTTTCTTTCCGGCAAACGGCTTCGTCCGGCTAAATTCTTCTTCCAGCATGCGAAGAAGGTCACAGTTTCTCTTTACCCATTCGATCTTCTGCTCCCCGGATTCCGCCAGGCTTAAATCTCTGATTTCACTGCTCATATTTTCCTCCATTCTGAAGCGTTTTTGCGCCAAGAAACGCGCCGAATCCCCATCCGGCGCCGCTATCAATATCTGTTCCCATGGTAGCAAAAATGAGCACGGAATGCAAGGGGATGTGTAGGCTGCTATACTTGCAAAGCCATTACGCAGGCCGCCTTTCCCATTCCGGTCTCAACAGCCGGTATTCTACCCTGTCATGCATTCTGCCGTCCATCCAGACCTTCTGCTTCATCTCCGCTTCTTTTATAAGCCCGCATTTCATCATCACCCGTTCAGAACCAATGTTTTCCGGATCGCAGCCTGTGGTCAGCCGGAACACTCCGTTTTCCTCAAATGCGAAACGCAGGATCTCCTGAAACGCCTCCGTCATATACCCTTTTCCCCAAAATTTCCGGTGGCTGAAATAACCGGCATGAACCAGTTTTCCCCATGGCGTCACCTGCAGCACGGTATACCCGATCTCTCCTATCAGCTCTCCCGTGCATTTATCCACCATTTTCAGAAAATATTCCCTTCGTTTCGGATCCCCTGCAGCGCGTACCGCAGTGCGCAGATCCGCCTCTGACTCCTCGCGGTTGTGCGTCATGATATCCGGAAGATAATACATCACCTCCGGATCCGAAATCAAAAGATGATGTGCTTCCAGATCTTCCCATATCAGATCCTGCAGGAGCATTCTCTTTGTTTCCAGGCAAATGCCTCTCTCATAGTTTTTTATTTCTTCCTGATTCGGATACCCCATCGTTTTCTCCTTTCTTTCCTGCACATCTCACACGATCACTGCGATTGCAGGGGCTTTCTGGCAAAGACCGTATCCATGCAGTGCTGATGAGGGATATTGCCGCTGTTGCAGTCGAAAATTTCTTCCCTGCACGCCTCGATCAGCCAGTCTTTGTAATAAGTGAACAGTTCACCCGATATCCAGTTGCGCGCATCCACATCGGGATCAGGTGGCGGAAGGATAAATGGCTTCTCCACAAACACATTCACCGCATGCATTCCTCCAGGCACAGTATGTTCCATGTAGCATTCCATCAGTTCCTTCCTGAATTCAGGCAGAATATGGTGAAACACCCCCGAACTGTAGATAATGTCATAGTTTTCTTCGGGCCGGAAATCCCGCAGATCCGCCCGAAAAAATTGAACCGGGACCTGATGAATATCCGCCAGGCGTCTCGCCTTCTCGATTCCTGTCTCCGTCACGTCAAAGGCGGTTACCTGGTAGCCGCATTTAGCGAGGAACACAGCATCTCTGCCCTCCCCGCAGCCAATTTCCAGAAGGCGCAGAGGCCGGATGGGGTAATAGCGCCGCAGCAGTTCCATGCACAGGTCGTTCGGCCTGGTTCCCCAATAGTAGCCTTCTGTTCCATAACGTTCCTCATAAAATGGATTCGCCTTTTTCGGAACGTATCCCATAAGTGTATCAATGTCCGTCTCCAGCAGTGTCGCCAGCCCGGGCAGAAGGAATATATCAGGTGAGGACTGGGCATTTTCCCATTTTGATACGGCCTGTGGTGAGATATTCAGCTTACCCGCCAGCTCTTCCTGCGTATAACCTTTTGCTTTTCTCAGGCGCGCGATATTTTCAGAAAGTGTATTTTTCATGAAGGCTTCCTCTCGTTTACATTTTTCTACAGACTCATTGTAGCAAAGATTCACTATATGAAAAAGAACCGGTTGTGAGAGTGGAAAAAGGTTTCTCAACCTTTGGTTGTAATTTCTGTTATAACGAAATACTTTTCACCTATACAGAAATCTATGCTGTTACACTATCTGCGAAAGAAGGAGGCACAAATGGTAAAATTGGGGAAACGTCTGAAAGAACTGCGTTTAGAAAGAAAAATGACACAGAAACAGATTGCGGACAGGCTCGGCCTGGCGATCAGCGCTGTATCCGCCTATGAATCCGGCGATCGTTATCCGACCTATGACACGCTGATTACCCTGGCCCGGATCTATCACGTCTCCACCGACTATCTTCTCGGCATCAGTTCCAGACGCGAAATCGATGTCACCGGCCTGGATGAAGAAGAGATCCTGTTCGTCTCTCAGCTGGTGGAATTACTGCGCAAGAAAAAAGAAGGGTTATAGCTCTCTCTTGGAGCATAGCCCCACATTTTATATCCTCCCGTATCTTAATCCATCCCGATCTCAGGAAGGGTCATGCATACGCGAAGGCCGTGAGGGCTGGCGGGTTCAAACAGCACTGTCCCGCCATGTGCCTTCACGATCTGCCGTACCAGCTTCAGCCCCAATCCATGTTCCGTTCCGTCGCGTACGCTGCTATCAGAAAGTTCTTTCCCCTGGTTCAGCGCTTTCAGGAGTTCTGCCTGGACCCCAGTCCCGTCATCCGATACGGTACATATACAGATTCCATTTTCTTCTTTGATCGATACGTCAATCCGGCAGCCAGAGAAATTGTGGACAATGCTGTTTCGGATCAAATTGTCCAAGGCCCGCCGAAGCAGAGCGGCATCCCCGTCAACACAGACGTTCCGGTTCAGATGTTCCTTTTCAAATGTGATCTCATATTGTTCCGGCAGCCCGTCATTCAGCACTCCGCTGACCGCCTGCCGGCAGATCTCCACGAAATCCGTTCTTTTCTTCTGGATAGGCCAAAGGCCATATTCCAGCTTGGTCGTCAGATTCAGGTCTTCCACAAGCGCTTTCATCCGCTCTCCCTGGCGCCGAATGATCCCTGCCTGCTGCCGGGCTTTGGCCGGCAGCGCATCGTTATCTTCCAGTTCGCTCGCATAGCCCAGCACCATGGACAGAGGCGTGCGGATGTCATGGGATACGCCGCGGATCCACTCGGCCCGGGTGTTGTCTTTCTGTGTCAGGTAGTCTCCAGCCCGGTTCACTCCCGCCTTGATCCTGGCAAGCTGTCCGCTCTCCTCCAGATGGATCGGTTTTCCGCGTCCCAAAGCCCAGAGTCCCTGCAGGATGGGGGTCATGGCTTTTTCCACCCTGCGGGTATTTTGCAGGATCAGAAAGCCTGTCAGGGCAAGATTGATAAAAAAGACAGCAATGCACCCGACAATCATAATTGTCATATAAGGCCATTCAAAGGAAAAACAATATTTAATCCAGGTACCCTGCGGCCATCCGACCACGGTCAGGCAGCCGTCTTCCCGTCCCCAGACCTTTACCGGATACTCCTGCAGATACCATCGGCTGAATGCCGCCACCTCAGCGCTGGTATAGGATCGAGGCAGCTCCTTTGGCAAGCCATGTTCCCAGACCACCCTCCCGTCTTCATCCAGAACCATGGCCCATACATCATTTTCCCGCAGCATAGTCAACGCCGCCTCATCGGCGCTCCATATACCTCCCTGCTGTCTCAGATGCTCGGAAAACACCTGAACCGAGAAAGCTTCATCCGAACCGCTCATATATCCTGCGATTACTATTGCCACCACCAACACGAAATTTACTGCCAAAAACAGAACAAGGATTCCAATCATGGAAAAGATATACCGCCGGAAAAAACGCTGAACCAAATTCATGCATTCGCCTCCTTCAGATTGAGCCGATATCCCAGCCCTCTGGCCGTAAGAAGGGAAACCGGCTTGGACGGATCCTCTTCGATTTTCTCACGCAGATGACGAATATGGGTGGAAAGCGTGCTCTCATATCCCTGCCAGAACTCGCCGCAGATGGTCTCACACAGAGTACCAGTAGTGACAATCCTTCCGGCATTTTCATATAGTTTTTCAAACAGCTGCAGTTCCTTTGCCGTCAGGGGAATACGCTTCCCTTCTTTTATCACCTCCGCTTTTTCCAGATCCACCCTGGAAGCCGCCAGCTGCGCCATGCGGTTCTGCTTGGGATAAGCCCGGTACAGAATCGCGCCAACCCGCAGGAGCAGCTCCTTTGGCCCAAAAGGCTTGGCCAGATAATCATCCGCTCCGTACTCCAATCCCGTAATCCGGTCTTCCGCCTCGCTGCGCGCCGTGAGCACGAGAACGGGAACGCGGCTGGTACGCCGGATCTCCTGCAGCACCGTAAATCCGTCCATTCCAGGCATCATCACATCCAAAACGATCAAATCCGGCCCATGTTCTTTCCACTGCCAAAGTGCCTCCAGTCCGGAGGATGCTGTAAGCAGGCGCGTATATCCGGCACGAAGGAATATAGAACGCAGCATTTCCAGCATATCCCGGTCATCATCCACCAGCAGGATTTTCTTATCCGTCATAAGCCATTCCCCTTTCCTTTCCACTCATTATACCCCCCAAACCGTCTTTTTCCTATTCTGCCCGGGAAATCTCAGAGATAACTTAAGGTTGGCTCAGCGTTGTCTTAAGGTTCGTATGCTATCCTGTTTCCATCAAACCAAATTCCCTGCGGACGGCGGAACAGACGGATATGCCAAAGCGGCTTTTGCCGGTATGTTTCATGGAGAGGGCTCTTTCCCTTTCAGCCGTCCCGCCGTCCAAAGGAAAAGAAGAAAGGAGATATCCGCTTTATGAGCGATCCTATCATCATTGAAACCCATGGTCTGACCAAACAATATGGGAACCAAACCAGCGTGTCCAATCTGAATCTGCATGTGCGAAGGGGCCGCATCTACGGCCTGCTGGGGCGAAACGGCGCGGGTAAAACCACCACCATGCGGATGCTGCTGGGCCTGACCGCCCCCACATCAGGTACCCTGACTCTTTTCGGCCGTCCCCTGCGCGGCAATGAGAAATGGATCTATCCCCGTGTGGGCAGCCTCATCGAATCGCCCGGGTTTTATCCCAACTTAACCGGAACGGAAAATCTGAGGATTTTCGCCAAACTGCGAGGACTTCAGGGTTCCAATTCTGTTCGGTCCGCCCTGGAACTGGTGAATCTGCCTTACAGAGACAAGAAGCTCTATTCTCAATATTCCCTTGGAATGAAACAGCGTCTGGCCATTGCCCTGGCCGTTATGCATGATCCCAAACTGCTAATCCTGGACGAGCCCATCAATGGCCTGGATCCCATCGGCATCGCCGAGGTGCGCGAATTTATCCGCACGCTGTGTGACGAGCGCGGCAAGACCATCCTGATCTCCAGCCACATTCTTTCTGAAATTGCCCTGCTGGCTGACGATATCGGCATCATTGATCACGGCATTTTGCTGGAGGAAGAAAGCCTGGAAGAACTGGAACGCAAAAACGGCAAATATCTCTCCTTCATCGTGTCCAGCGCTCCCGCCGCTGCCCGGCTGCTCCAAAACGCCCTGGACATCCGGGCTATCACCGTAAAGAATGACCACGAACTGACCGTCCGGGATCTCAGACTGGATATGGGCGCTGCAATACGGCTGTTCGTGGAAGCAGGACTTGAGGTGTCTGATGCCCATCTTTATGAGGATACGCTGGAGGATTACTTCAAACGCATTACAGGAGGTGAAGGCATTGCTTAGACTCATCCAATGTGAATTTGCCAAACTGCGGCGCAAGCCCCTGTTCTTCGCCGCAGCGGCCATCTCCGGGCTGATCCCTTTAGGCTGCGCCCTGTTTCTTCCCGATTTTCGAGAATTTACCAACGGCGCAGAAGCAATAGACGGCATGATGTCCACCCTGTTTCAGATGAGCGCCTATCTGCTTCTCATGCCAGCCCTGGTGGTGCTGGCTTCCAATCTGCTCTTTGAAGAACAGGACAACGACACGCTGAAAAATCTGATCACCGTACCTGTGAGCAAATCCTTTCTGGCCATCGCAAAACTACTTCTGCTGCTTATGTTTTCCATTGCTTTCATGGCCGTTGGAGGCCTTGTAAATCTGGGGATTGTGATTGCCGCCGGATGGGAACCGGTGGGGTTCGGAAAACTGTTTTTTGTAGGCATCGGACAAGGGATCATGATGTGGGCCGGAGCGCTGCCCTGCATTCTGCTGGTAGTGCTTCTGAACCGCAGCTATATCATCTCCGTCATCATCACTTTCTTCTATACCTCCGTCAACTATATTTTCAGCATGAACGACTTTTTCATCACTCAGCCCTTCGGGCTGAATCCAGGTACGCTGCTTCCCGGGCCGCTGACGTTCCGCTGGTATTTTCAATATCTGGATTTTACCAATTCCGGCGCCCAGATGGCTGCGCTTCTGGAACGGATCAGCCCCTATTTTGTGAACACCGCCCAGGCCTTCCTTGTGACAGGCGCAGAGGCTGTGATCTTTGTATCCCTGATCGCATTGGTCTATAAGCGTCAGGGTGTCTGAGGAGGTGAAAAAAATGTGGACAATTATCAAAACGGAATGGCTGAAGCTTCGGCGATGCCAGATCCTGCTGGTGGGCATTGTCTCTTTGGCTTTATGCCCCGTGGTACAATACGGCAGCCAGCTCATCGTAGATCCGGCAATCCGGGAGCCCAACTATGATTTCTCCCACCTCTTTGCCAGCGTTATCTGGGGAAATACGCAGGTATTTCTTCCCATCAGCCTGGTAATGATAGGCGGATGGCTCATCGACCGGGAGACCACCCATGATACCCTGAAAAATCTGCTCCCCGTCCCTGTATCCTATCCCAGGCTCCTCGAGGGAAAGCTGGCAGTGACCGGAACGCTGGCCTTTCTGTTCGGAATTTACAGCGTAATCGTAACCCTGCTGACCGGAACACTGGCCGGACTTCCCGGATTTGCTCCTTCCGTTCTCCTTCGCCAGGGCGGGCAGGTCATCGCTGCGTCCCTGACCACCTTTTTGGTCTGTATGCCCATGATCCTGATTTTCGGCCAGGTACGCGGAGCATATTTGGGCGGCTCTATCCTGACTTTTTTCCTGGGATACTGCATTCTGTTCTTCAAAAGCGGTTTCCTGCTTTCTGCCTATCCCTTCTCCGCCGCCCTGGTTCTGGCTGGGTTTGATATGCAGGAATATAACGGTGCAACGCAGGAACCCAGCATTCCTCTGGCTCTCATAGGAATGACGGCCACCATAATTGCGGCCATGGCGATCCTGTTTTTCTCCCATCCGGGCAGCCATGCAGGAACTGCCAAAAAGAAAAAGTCCAGGAGCCGGGGCAGACGCAGGGCGCAGAAGCAGTAACGCTGCGGAGTAGAATCCGCAGGATATAACCTGGGGAATATAAGGACTGTTATCCCTCAAAAGTATGTTATAATAAAGCCATATAAATTATCATACTGCAAAGAAACAATGGTCATCCGATATCAAGAAGCGGCGCATAAGAGGAAGCGGTCTTGCGCACTCCCGAAAAGCAAAGCGGAAACGGATGAGCGGGAAATGGGGGATTTGTATGAATGATGAAAAAATCAGAAAGGTGAAACTCGCTCTTCTGTCCATGCAGCGTTATTCCTGGGAGCAAGGCGTCGCTTCCCATGCTTTTCTTGATCTCGGCGAGGAGGAAACGGCCATCGCGCTGGCCAAAAGTGCTGCTCTCAGGCAGACCGAAGACGGCCGGGCCGGCGTAATCGGATCTTCTGACGCTGCAACTGACCCCTGCGCTCCCGGCGAAGCGATTGTGGAAGCCTGGCGTCTTACGAACGAGCCTTTCTTTAAAGATTCCCTGGAGCGGCTCCTGGACTGGGCGCTGAATCAGGCTCCCAGAACTTCCTGCGGCGTGATATGTCATGTCGTTAATACGCGGCAGGTATGGGCGGATTCCTGCTATATGCTCCCTCCCTTCCTAGCCGCTGCCGGATATATCCGTGAAGCCGTTGAACAAATGGAAGGCTATCACAGGCTCCTATGTGATCCCCGTACAGGCCTGTTCCATCATATCTGGAATGAAGACACCGGCCGCTTTGACCGGGCCGATTATTGGGGAGGCGCCAGCGGCTGGGCTGTAGCCGCCATGGCCCGGATGCTGCGGCGCCTTCCAGGGACGGAGAATCCCTTCAGGCAGCGGATTCTGGCCATGGAACTGCGGCTCATCCAGGCGCTTGAGGGAGTCGTGCGCCCGGACGGACTGGCGCATGACGTCCTTGACCGCCCGGATACCTTTGTGGAAGTGAATTTCTCTCAGATGTATGCCTATGCCATCTTTACAGGCATTGCGGACGGCTGGCTGCCCGATACATACAGGCCTCTTGCCGAAAAAATGCGTGCTGCCGCCAATCAATGGGTGGATGCGGACGGTTATGTCCGGCAGGTCTGCGGAGCTCCTGATTTCAGCAGCCCTGGAACCTCGCCCGAAGGGCAGGCCTTCTGTTTGTTGATGGAGGCGGCGGCCAGGCGGGCGGGAGCGCTTGATCTCTAAGGGCTGATCGCCTCAATTCCATTCCTTCTCCAGTAAGAAGTCCCGGATATTGCGGTGTTTGATCCCGTTCCGGCTCATATCGAACTCATCCAGGGTAACCACATATTTGGGGAAGTTATCCCGAATGTGGTCATATACGCCGAATTCCCTTTGAATCGTATCCTCCAAAGCCAGAAGATAGGCGACCTGGACATACAGCTTGTTCCCTTGTTTTTCACATACGAAGTCGATCTCTTTATCTCCCACCTTCCCGATGGTGACGGTATAGCCGCGGCGCAGCAGCTCCATATAAACAACATTCTCCAAAACCAGGTTGATATCCTTCCTGTTCCCGCCGAACACCGCTTCCCGTATACCATGATCGGCCACATAATATTTCTCATTAACAGAAAGAAGCCTCTTTCCCTGCAGATCCTGGCGTTTCACCCGGTAGAATAAAAAAGCATCCGTACAGGCTTTGATATAATTCAACACAGTTTCCGGGGCCACTGACCGTCCCTCGCTTTTCAGATACTTAGAAATAGCCGTAGAGGAAAAGGTGGTTCCGATGTTGGCAGTGATATACGCAACGATCCGCTCCAACATATCCACATCCCGGATATTGTTGCGCCTGACAATATCCTTCAGTTCCACTGAATTGAACAGGTCATGCAGATATAGGCGGCAGGCTGTCTCCTCATAACACAGATTGGCAAGATAAGGCATGCCTCCGGCGGTCAGATACTTGCTGAAACACCGATGAAGATCGGCATCCGGGCAGATTGTATGATATAACTCGACAAATTCCCCAAAAGAAAAGGGATAGATTACAAACTCTACATACCTCCCTGCCAGATATGTGGCCAGTTCTCCGGAAAGGAGCTTGGCATTAGAGCCAGTGATATAGATATCACAGTCCAATTCCACCCGAAGAGAGTTGATGCATTTTTCCCAAGAATCCACCTCCTGAATTTCATCAAAAAAAAGATATACCTTTCCCTGACTTTCGGAAGCTCTATGAACAATCTCGTCGTGAAGTGCAGCTGCCGTACAGAGATGGGCATTACTCATATTTTCAAAATTGATGGAGATAAATTGACCGCTATCTATACCTGAGGAACAAAGTTCTTCTTTAATCAACTCCAACATAACCGATTTCCCGCTGCGCCGAATGCCTGTCAGAACTTTTATTAAATCCTTTCCGATAAAAGGGCGGATGCGGCTCATATATGTTTCCCGCTTGATCATGGCAATTCCCCTCCTTCTTTTACAATACAACAATTCATATAGATCTGAACTGCAACAATTAATTTTATAATAATATAAGTATATCTGAATATCAAATGATTATTCTATTTTTATCAGTTATACTTGATATATTTGTAACAGTTCAGGCAACCTGGTCGGAAGCAAACCTATTTTCCTGTCCCGCCCTTGACAAACCTCTACCAAATGATATATTAAAATCATAATTCATCTGTCATCACTCTGACATGCGGTTTACAGAGGAATATGCAGGATTCCCGTAACCGGCAGCGTTTCTTGGCCAAAGCGTTTTAGATATGCTTTGGTAAGATCTATGTGCAAATCAGAGAAAGGCAGGTGTTTTTTTATGAAAAAAATCTTGAACAAAACCTATGAAGGGGCAGTGATTGGC
>USKC01000075.1 GCA_900555195.1 uncultured Lachnospiraceae bacterium | reverse complement strand
ATGGCCACTCCGCTTCGCTACGGGCCGGTATAATGTCTAACGACATTATACCATGATTTAAAAAGGATGAATAGAAAGCGATGGGGAGGTGCAAGGGTATGAAAGCCTGTTTTCTGTATCGAATCGCTTTATATCCTGTTTCGATCCGCAAAAACGTTAAATATGAAAATATGGATAATTTCTTCCTTATTCTTGCATATTTTAATGCATGATTGCATGAATTCTTGCATTTTGTGAACGTATACAGAAAGCATAAACGTAAAAAAACAAATATTTCATACAAAAGAGCTTGACCTGTACGTTACGGATAGCATTATTGTATTAGAGAGAGAAGGAGGGGACGTCTATGAAAATCAATGAAGCCGCCAAACTGTCCGGACTGAGCAAACGGGCTGTTAAATTCTATGAAGAACAGGGGCTGATTCAGGTAAAGCGAGGAGAAAACGGCTATCGTATATATTCACAGGAAAATGTGGAACAGCTGAAGGAAATCAGCGCTTACCGCAAACTTGGCGTCGGGCTGGCGGATATCCGCGCCCTGCAGTCTGGGCAGGAAGAGGATACGCTGAAGCGCATTTTGAAAGAAAAAGAGCGGGCACTGGAGGAGGATCGGGCACAGACGGAAGCTTTGCGCACCTTTCTGGAAGGAAAGGACGGACGGATTTTAGAAATTCTGGGGTTGGATCATGTACCGTTTTTTCCCAAAGCCATCCCTGCAGTCCATGGCTGACCATCTGGACGAGACGCTGCGCACAGTTCTTTCCCCCACGGAAGAAGAATATGCCCGATTAAAAAAGCGCGTCCTGGCGGGCGCTCGAATGAAACAGAATATCCTGTATAAGTACAGTATTGCCGGCATTGAGCAAAGACGGCTCATGAAGGAACTGAAAAATAAAGGGTATTATGATCTTTTCATTCCGAACATGATTGCGCTCTCTCCGAAATACCGCGCTTATCATGAAGCGCTGATGCGTCTGAACGACCGGCTCTGCCGTGAGCTGGGCCTGTATTATGATGCCAATTATCAGCTGGTTCTGAAGTAACTGTTCTGGAGGCTGGTATCTTTGCTTTATTTTCATTATAATAGCAAACAAGAGATTGCAGATAATCACAATGCTCTATCGTTGCAACAAAAAAGTGAGTGGGGAGAAAACGGATATGAATTCTTTAGAAGAAAGAAATCAGAAAATCATAGATGCCATCATTGAAAAAGCAAATATTATATGCCCCGGTTCTCTTGCCTTAATCGGAATCTACGGTTCCTTTATGACCGGGGATTCCTGCAAAAAGTCCGATTTGGATTTACTTATTTTGATCAATGATGATAGAGGATGGCAGCTTGGAAGCACGTTCATACAAGATGATCTGCAGGTTGGGCACGATATTTATTGTACCAGCTGGGAAAAATTGCAGAACGATGCGCGATATGAACATCCGAATATATCCATACTGATGGACGCCAAAATCGTTTATTGTGCGGATGAAAAATATAAACGAGAGCTGGAAAGGCTGCGTAAGCAGGTGAAGGATACATTATCAGCGCCATTTGACAGGGAAGATTACGAGAAAGCGGAGAATCTGTTAAAAGAGGCAGAGCACTGCTACGCCATGGCTATGATTTCAGAAAACAAACCAGAGGTATTGGATTGGGCCGGCGGCGTTATTTACTATATAGAAAATGCTGTAACGATGCTAAATAAGCAGTACTTTCGATATGGGGTCAAACGTACTTATGAAGAGTTAAACGCAATGAAGAACAGGCCCAAAAGGCTTTGCGAACTGATAGATGCTGTCATTTGTGCAGCTTCTGTTCAGGCTGTAAAAGAACATTTATCCGCACTTATAAAGGAAACCGTCGCAGTATTTAACGATATGAAAAAAACAATCATCCCGCCAAAAAAGCCAGTCACCGCGGCCGAACTGACCGGCACATATGAAGAGATGTATTCAAATTGGCGGAATAAAATGTATCTGGCGGCCGAAACAAACAATGCGCACCTCGCATTCATGAGTCTTTTTAGCGCCAATTATATGTTTTCTGAAATTTATGAACGCGTGGATATCGATAATTATGATGCGTTTGCCGGATATAATCCTCTGGACTTAAAGCAGACGGCAAAGTCATATTCTGATATTATGGACGCGTATCTGAAAGAGTACAGAAAGGTGGGAATACAGGAAAAACGCTATTGCGATATAGAGACATTCGTTGCCGATTATCTAAATAAAGCTGATAAAACCGATTAAAAGGAAATGCTATGCGCATATCGTGGTGCTTATGATCCGGTAGAACCGTTCTCTGTCAACGGTTCTCGCGATCTCCTCTGCAGAAAAACACAGGAGCCCTGCCTGGAATCAGGAAGCGCACACAGCGCTTCCCAGTTCCCGGCAGGGCCCCTTAGCCATTACACTTACGCCATCTTTTCAAGCAGCTTTAGGATATCCTCTCTTCCCATCTCATAGAAAGCGCCGCAGGTATGGCTTCCGCCATCCGTCATGTTGTCAGCAATTTCTTCAAACTTCTCCGTTCCGATTCCCGCCTCATGAAGGCTGAGGGGCAGCCCGGCTTCCCGGATCAACGCGCGGAGCCTTTTTACGCCTTCTCTGGCTGTCTCCTGCTGGTTTTCAAAATTCATCGGTACATTCCAGACGCGCACCGCATATTGGGCCAGCTTGGGCACGCATTCCTCCTTGTCGCACAGATATTCCATCCAGGCCGGGAAGGAAATAGCCAGTCCGGCTCCATGGGCGATATCATAGTATCCGCTGATCTGATGTTCCAGGCCATGGTTGAACCAATCCTGCTGCCTGCCGCATCCTGTCATATCATTCTGCGCCCAGGTGCCGCAGAGCATGATTTCCGCCCTGGCCGCATAGTCTTGCGGACGCTCCAGCACAATGGGAAGATTGTGGATCATGGTCGCCAGGATCCCTTCTGTCACCCGATCTGTCATCTCCACATTCGGGGTCCTGGAAAAATACCGCTCCATGGCATGCGCCATGATATCCATACTCCCGCAGGCCGTCTGATAAGGAGGCAGCGTAAAGGTCAGTTCCGGATTCATGATGGAGAAAACCGGCCGCATCAGAGGAGAGCCAAATCCTGTCTTCACGCTGATCGTTTCATCAGATATGACACAGCTGTCACTTTCTTCGCTTCCCGCCGCCGGGAGCGTCAGGATATCTCCCACAGGAATCCGTTCCTTTCCCGGTTTGCTTTTGCCCGAAATCAGATCCCACACATCCCCTTCATAATAAACGCCGAAGGAAATCGCCTTACAGGTATCGATCACGCTGCCGCCTCCTACGGCCAAAAGGAAGTCGATGCCGTCCCTGCGACAGATCTCGATCCCCTTCCGCACCAAAGACACCCGGGGATTGGGCACCACTCCCGGCAGTTCCTCGAGAAAAAGCCCCGCTTCTTTCACCGCTTCGATTACCACATCATACAGCCCGCTTCTTTTAATGGAGGAACCGCCATACACCAGAAGCACCCTCGTCGCCCCCTGGGCCTTCAGTTCCTCTCCCACCTTCTTCTCCGTTCCTTTTCCGAAGATCATCTTCGTCCCACATTGAAATTCAAATCCGTTCATTTCTGTCTCTTTCCTTTCCACACGCAATCCCTTGCACCCATAACAAAAGTGCACAGCCCTACAGATATTTTTCCAGAAGGATGGAATAACACACAGCGGCATCCGCTACCGCTTTCTCATCTGCCGCCTCATTGTCCCCATGTACGCCTTTTCCCTGCCAAGGCTGCGCATACATGGGAGAAAACCGAAGCACCTCATCCGTCAGAGGGAGGAAATGTTTGGAATCCGTCCCGCCGCCCAGAACAAAGGGAATCACCGGCATGCCCGGATAGGCCTCCTGTACGCTGGCCTTCATGGCCTGATAGCCCGGCGCCTCTTCAGAACTTTCCGGGGAAGCATCATTCCCCCCTTCCAGGGTACAGATCACGCCATGCTTCTCGGCAATCTGCTGCAACTTGCGCGTCACCTCTTCCTGCGTCTCCACGGCGGATACGCGCACATTTGCGGTCAGCTCCACCCGTTTGGGCAGCACATTGAAAGCGGTTCCTCCCGCTGCCATGGTGAAGGCGATCGTAGCGCCCAGCAGCGTTTTCGCATCCGGACAAATCTTATAGAGTGTCTCGTAAGTCCCCTCTTCTTTAGCTGCCCGCAGCACTTCTTCCCGTAACTCTTGCGGGCAATGCTGTGCCGCCGCCCGCAGCATGGCGCGGCTTCCTTCGGTCAGCCCCCGGACAAACACGCCCTCCTTCTGCGTCTCCAGCACCACTTCCGCCAGGCGCACAATGGCGGAGCGCTCCGGCGGATTGGCCGCATGTCCTCCTGCATCCAGAGCTGTGAAGCGGTATTCCAGAGAGCCTTTCTCCGCAATTCCAAAGAGAGCGGCCTTTCCCTTCACCAGTCCCATATAGTCTTCGCAGACGGTTCCCCCTTCGTCAAAAACCGTCTCAAAATGAATGCCCTGCTGTGCCAGCCAGTCGGCAGCTTTCTGCGTGGTCTGTCCTCCCACTTCCTCATCACAGGACAAATACAGCCAGATGTGCCGTCCTGGTTTCCATCCCTTCTGCAAAAGCAGATCAAAGGCGGACAGCAGCGCACACTGCGGCCCTTTCATATCCTGAGCGCCCCTGCCCCAGATACAGCCGTTCTCCATATGGCCCGAGAAAGGAGGATATTGCCATGCATCCGAATCTTTGGCCGGCACCACATCCATATGGCCGGTGAACAGGACGGGCGGTTTTCCTGTGTCTTCTGCCGCCAGTTCCAGCAGCAGGGCTTCTCCCACCGGATGTTTCTTCGCCGCCTGAAAAAGATAGGAAAACTCCTTTTCCAGCAGAGCGCGATAGGCTCCGATCTGATAGAATTCCTCATTCCCCGCTCCGCTTACGGTCGGGATCCGCACCATCTTCGCCAGGCGGTTCCCGATCCCTTCAAATTGTTCTGTTCCTTTCACCGATTCGTGCATGGTTTTTCTCCTTTTCACACTTATTCCTTCATTCCGGATACAGCGATTCCCTCTACAAAGAATTCTTGTGCAAAACAGTACAGGAGCAGCAGCGGCAGGATGGAGATCAGCGCTCCGGCAAGGGCGGGGCCCGTCTCCCTCACACCTTCTCCTACGAACATGGCAAGCCCTGCGGACAACGTCCTCATCTTCGTGGAATTGGTCATCATCAGCGGATAGATCAGGTCATTCCAGTTCGATGTCAGACAGAAAATAAAGAAGGTCACAAAGGCTGGCTTGCACAGAGGGAACATGATTTTTGTGAAAATTCCGAACTCGTTCATTCCGTCGATTCTGGCAGCTTCCTCCAGGCTCTTCGGCAGTCCCATGTAGAAAGAACGCATGAAGAACATGCCGTAGGCCGAGGCCGCACGCGGCAGGATCAGGCCCACATAGGTGTTCAGGATCCCGAACACATGCAGTTCCAGATAAAGCGGGATCATGATGATCTGAAAGGGGATCAGCATGGTCAAAAGGACGATGTTGAAGATCAGTTCCTTCCCCTTAAACTGCAGCCGCGCGAACGCATAGCCTGCCAATGAATCCAGCAAGGCGGAGCATACGGACACCAGTCCGGCAAAGATGACCGTATTTTTAATATAGGTGGCCAGCGGGATCCGATCCCACACCTCAATGTAGTTCTTAATCGTCCAGGCCTTCGGCCAGAATGTGGGTGGCCATTTGATGATATCTTTCTGTACCTTAAAGGTGCTTAAGATCATCCACGCAAACGGAAACAGGATCAGGAAGAGCACGATCAGGCACACCACAACTTTAATGACCTGGTAGGGTTTGATTTTTTTCAGCATAATTTCAATCCTCCACACGTCCTTCTACATGTTTTTCGCTATCCTGCGTTCCATATATCCCTTGAAGATCAGTATGATCACAGCGATAACAAAGAACAGCTCGATACACATGGCCGAAGCGTATCCCAGTTCATAAGGAACGGAGAAGCCTCTGTAATAGATGTACTGTACCATCGTCTCCGTCTTGAACAGCGGCCCGCCTCCCGTAGTCACATAGACCACGTCGAATACCTGGAAGGCCCCGATAATCGTCGTCAGCAGCGTAAAATTAATCGTAGGCAGAAGGTTCGGCAGGGTGATATGGAAAAACTGCTGGGTTTTTGTGGCTCCATCAATCTCAGAAGCCTCAAAATAGGTGCTGGGGATGTCGTTGATTCCAGCCACCAGAATGATCAGCGTCTTTCCAAACGCCTTCCACACGGAGATAAAAATGATGATCGGCATCGCATACTTTTCTTCAGCGAGCAGGGCGATCGGCTCTCCGCATACCAGGCTGATCAGATAGGGAATGTATCCCACTGTAGAATTCAGTATCAGATTGAATAAAATGCCTATGGCCGTAAAGGAACACAGCACCGGCACATAGAAAATGGAGCGGCACAGCTTGTTGAACCGCGTCGGCTTATACAGCCAATACGCCAGGATCAGTGCCACCACCAGCTGAATCGGAACGGATATCACCACATATACGAAAGTATTCTTAAATGCATTCCATACCCGTTCGTCCTCCAATGTCCTTTTAAAATTCTCCAGGCCGACCATATCCGGCCAGGCCAAAAAGATATCCAGGTTGGTAAGGCTGATGAAAAAGGAGACCACCAGCGGGACAACCGTAAACAAAAATAGAATAAAGACTCCGGGAAAGATGAACAAATATCCAACCCTATCCTTTCCCGTCCATTTCGCAACAAACTGTTTCAGCGGACTTCTCTTCTCCATCTGCAGGCTCCCTTCTGATCATAACATAAAAAGTGTGCGCAAGGGATGCCGCCTTAGCGGCCGCATCCCTTCGCAATTCGCTTAGTTATCCAGAATTCCCTGAATGACCTCGTTGTACTTATCCAGCGTGGTCTTCACGTCCGCACCTGCAAAGATCTCTTCCATAGCGGGATACAGCGCATCCGCAGAAATGCTGTTCACACCTTTCATCTTACATTCAATGTGGCCATAGGAAAGAGGCTCGGAAAGGGCCAGCGTCAGCGGATCATCCGCGAAGTTCTCCTGTGCGGAGATCAGATAAGCGGGCGTTCCGCATTCCTGCGTCCATCTGGTACAGATTTCTTCAGAGTTCCAGTAGTCCACGAACTTATATACCAGTTCTTTATGTTCTTCAGATGTGGTCTTGGGGATGGAGAACCCAACCGGGATTACCGCCGCATCCTGTTCGATGCCCACACATGCGGGAACCGCCTTCACACCGAAGTTAATCTCGTTCTCGCGCAGGCCGTTGATGATCCAGGGCCCGTTGATAAACTGTGCCAGCTGTCCGCTGATATAGGTATTGTCGTCCGTGTCCTTAGGGGAGCACTCATATAAAGTTTTCATGGTTTCAAACGCCTGCACATTGGCGTCTGTATTAAACATTGCCTGCGTCTCGTCTTCATTTACATAGCCGCCGCCATATGCATACAGCGTATACTGTGCGGTTACGTTGTTATCCGTAGGCAGACAGAAGCCGTACTGATTCTTGCTCTTATCCGTGAGAATCTGTGCGTTCTCAACGATTTCTTCAAACGTCTCCGGAGGGGATTCCGGGTCAAGCCCCGCCGCTTCATAGAGGTCTTTGTCCCAATAGAAATAATGGGAAACCATCTGCATGGGAATGCCCACGCACAGGTCGTCATAGTAAAGCAGATCGACCACGTTCTGGTCAAAGTCGTCCGCATCCACTTCTGGCAGATCATAAAAGTCGCTCACATCCTGAAAGCTTCCGGCCTCCACATAAGGAGGATAATAACCGGATGAGCACAGGACAAAGTCCGGCGCATTACCGGCTGCGATCGCCGCAGGCAGCTTTTCATTAAAGGTGTCCCAGGGCATCACATCCATTTCGATGGTGATGTTGTACTCATTCGTTTCGTTGAACTCATCCACAATATCCTGCAGCACTTCACCATCCGTACTGGTAAAGCCGTTCCAGAAGGTCAGCGTAGTAGGCTCATATGTTTTTGCCTCTTCCGTCGTACCCCCCCCGGTCGTCTCCGACGCGGCCGCTTCCTGTGCCGCCTCAGATGATGCCGGCTGAGCGGAGGCCGCTTCCTGCGTATCGGAGGAAGAGCCGCACGCGCTCATGCCAAGCGCCATGGAAAGAGTTAACCCCAGTGCCATGAATTTTTTCCACTTCTTCATAATTCCTTTTCCTTTCTATTGAGATTTAGCCGTAACGCCCCGGATGGCCCCGGATTGTTACATTTGCTTTGTTATATAAAAGGAACCTCCCGTCCTTCCATATCTTTTGTTATACCCGGTTCTTTTCTGCCGGCCGCGTTTTTTCACGCATGTGCCGGCCGGCAGATCAATTTCTGTTCATTCCATCTCCATTCCGGAGCATCAGATGCTTCTGGCAGCCTCCACCACCCAGCGGATCCTTTCCCAATCCAGCTTGGCGTCGATCGTGCAGTCTCCGCCCAGCATCAGTCCCGTCTTACCATGATTGAGAATCAGGTCCTTCGTATACTGCTGCAGTTCCTCTTTGGTGCCAGTGTAAATGATTCCCTGCTGGGTATGTTCATCCCAATGGGTTTCAAATCCTCCCAGGGAGGTTCTGCCATTCACGAAATAACGGCCGTCCTCCAGGCTCAGGCCTTCCACATGGACCGCCCAGTTCACCACCTTGGCCGGATAATCCTGCCAGATCGCAAGCTGATTCCGGTTGCCGGCCCATCCGCACATGTGCAGGATATTGTTGTCGGAGAAACGATTGGCATGCTCCAGCACATACAGATCGCTGGGACGGATGACAGACTTGTATTCTTCCGGAGTAAAGCGTCCGTATTCGCCGCCCTGTACGCAGTAATATACGCCGTCGCATCCCGCTTCCGTAATCAGCAGCTCTGCCAGCAGCGCGTTGGTCTGCGCGATCACATCCAACGCCTGCATGACCGCATTCTTATCTTCTTTAATGTATGCCATTACATCATCATCGCTCAAACCTACCGCTTCTGCTCCGAAACGCAGAGATGAAAACGGCGCGAACACATTATAGAACACACAGCGTTCCTGTCCGATCTCTTTCACGATCGCTGCGGCCCGTTCCACCTGTTCCCGGATGAAAGGATGATCTGCAGAAAGCGGCTTTAAGGTTTTAAAATCCTCCGCCTTCTCGATCTTCGGCAGCGGATACGGAAAATAACCGTCGCACATGATCTTCACAAAATCCAGATCCGTTTCGCGGTAATATTTCAGATGTGCCTGGATACAGCCTTCCCCCACAGCCTCATCCCCGGCGAAGTGGAACCAGAATCCAACCGGGACATGATCCACTTCCTTTTTGTTCATCGCATTCAGCACTCTTGTTCTCTTGTCCATTCTTTTCTCCCTTTCTGCCGCATTCTGCGGCGAACACAGATAACAGGCAAAACACTCCGCTCTGTTGTCCTCATGCTTCTATCTGATTCTCATCTTATGATGCTGTTCTCTCTGTCTTCTTTCAGTTGCTCACCATCATATCCAGAATGACCCGATCCGTATCCGCCATTCCCCGGTTTCCCAGTTCTCCCAGGTTCCGGATGGCGTTTTCCACGTCATCGGATACGATGCCGTCCAGTTCTCCGGCGCTGTAATTCTTCAGCGCCAGCATTGCACATTGGAAGGCGCTCGCGATCACCGTGGCGATCTTCAGCGCACAGCCCGCTTTCGCTCCGTCACAGATGATGCCGGATACGTCCGCGATCATGTTCCGGATGGCGCTCTTAATCTGCTCCAGTCCGCCGCCCTGCATATAGACGAAAGCACAGCAGGCCCCGATTGATGAGCCCATCCCGCAGCCGCACAGCGGGGAAAGCTTGCCGATATATTGCTTTACATGGATCGTGATCAGACAGCTCAGGGCCAGGCAGCGATACAGCGTTTCCTGATTCTCTCCCCTCGCTTTTGCCGCAGCGATCACAGGAAGGGTTGCAGCGATTCCCTGATTCCCGCTGCCGCAGACCGTCATCACCGGAAGCAGGCAGCCCGACATTCTCGCATCCGCAGCTGCGGCCGTCATTGCTATCGCATAATTGGCTACATCCTCTCCCATGCCTTCCAGAATGCTGCGTCCCACATTCAGGCCGTACGTTCCTTCAATTCCCTTCTCGGCCACCGCCCAGTTCATACGGATGCACGCATCCAGAAATTCCAGCTTCTTCACATCTACGGAACGCACAAAATGGACGATGCCTTCCACATTCAGGCCGCTCTTGTCGCTCTCCCCTTTCGGAAGCTCTTCGCAGCCACTTCTGTCATAAACCGTGGTGCGCCCGTGCACAATCTTCGTGATATTGGTATGCGCATCTTCAATCACCACTGCGGAAGAATCATCCTCCGTATACAGAAGCACTTCTATGTACAGCTTCTTCGGCGTGTCCTTCAGGGTTACCTGCACCTTCTCTGATGCAAACACCTCTGCCCGGGCGACTTCTTCCTCTGTGATGCCCGAAAGCACCTCCAGGATGGCTTCCTCATCTCCGCCCACGATCCCCATGGCTGCCGCCATTTCCAGGCCCACCGCATCTGTTCCCGGAATTCCCACTCCCAGGGCGTTCTTCAGGATATTCCTGCTCACATTCACCTGTGCCCGGTCAGGCATTCTGCCGAGCACCGCCCGGGCCTTTGCCGCCGCATAGGCGATTGCAACCGGCTCCGTACAGCCCAGGGCAGGCGTTAACTCCTGCGCAAGGAGCGTAAGGTAGTATTCTTCTTTCATAATTATTCCTCATATTATGCCACTCATTATAGTTATTACCTCTAATCATATCAGCGATAAGTTTAGTATAAACCTTTCAATTAGAAAATGCAATCCCTTTTTCCGGACTCAGATATTTTTGTCTTTTTATCCAGTTTTAATTGCTATTTTTTATATGTTTTATACAATTCAATTCTTTATATACAGTTAATTTTGCCCATTCGCGCCATCTTTCCACTTTAAAAACAACAGCTCAAACAGGCCCGCTTTTTCCAGATGCACACAGCGTCCATTCACGGATACATCTTCCCCTGTCCTTTAGCAGCGGCCAGGCGAAGGCATCCTTTCCGGCCCCTTCATAACGCCCGCCCCCTGC
>USKC01000074.1 GCA_900555195.1 uncultured Lachnospiraceae bacterium | reverse complement strand
GAAGGTACCGCTTCAACTACTTTTTCATCCTCTAAAACCAAATCCAAATGGATCGGCTCCGGCAGAACCGGATGCTGCGGTCCAAATGGGACGATACTTCTTGTGGACATATGCTTCTTCTCCTCGTTCCTGACATCTTATTCGCTAAATGGCGCCTCTTTCTTGATACGGTACAGTTTTCCATGATAATCCAAAGAAATCATCTTAACAGAGATCCCAAACAGATCATGGATCTCGTTCTCATATAAAAATGCGGGGGCATAGATATCGCTGATACTTACGATCTCAGTACCCGGCGCAATGCACAGCCTCAGTCCCACCATTTTATATTCTTTTCCAAAGGAATAGGTTACCTCAAACCCTTCTTTCGCCTTTGCAGCACAGATCTGAATGAGCCGGTAATCTCTATGCTTCAGTTTCAGCACTTCCGTTACCAGGTTTTCCACATCCACCTGCATGATTTCTCCATCCAGCATTCTCCTACTCCTTTCCTTCCTTTGAACCCTTTTTCTCTTCGGCCATCTTCTTTTTCTTTTCATCCAGAAGCGCCACCGCCTTTACGATCCCATCCAGAATCGCTTCCGGCCTTGCAGCACAGCCAGGGACATAAATATCCACCGGAATGATCGTATCTACCCCTCCGATGATGTTATAGCACTCTTTAAAAATTCCTCCGTTGCAGGCACAGATTCCCACTGCCACCACAACCTTGGGGGAAGGCATTTGAGAATACAGCTGCTGTACCACTGGCTTATTCTGTTCATTGATCCCTCCAGTAATGAGGAAAATATCCGCATGCTTGGGATTGCCCGTATTAATCACGCCGAAACGTTCCGCATCATATACCGGAGTCAAACAAGCAAGCACTTCTATATCACAGCCGTTACAACTGGAGCCGTCATAATGCAGCAGCCACGGCGAATTTGAAACCTTCATGAACTTTCTCTCCTATCTGCGCGTTTCTACCGCGCAAAGTATACCGCCCGATCCGCCCTACAGCCACTTGGACGAAGCGAACCGCTTACCATTTTTATCTGATCATCCAATCAGCATCACAATCATCAGATTGATCCCACCGGCCGCCAGAGTTACGATCCATGTCCATTTCAGCATTTCCTGCCATTTCACCCTTGGATATACATTGTCAATCAACGTCTCCAGTAGGAATGCCGCCAGACAGACCAGAATCGCCGCAGGAATGCTCACCCAACTGGAATTGATGATGAATAGCCCCACCACTCCCAGGAGAAATACATTTTCATACCAATGGGACAGCGTCACCAATGCCAGGATGTTGCCGGACAATTCCGTGGTCAGGCCCCTGACCATCTCCTGGTGCGCATGATGGGAGGTGCTGATGTCAAAGGGAGACTTCCGGAATTTGATCGTGAGAATGAACAAAAATCCGATAAAAAACCCAGGCAAATATAGGATCGCAGATACATTGCTTTCCGAAATCGTCCTAACGGAAAAGCTGCCTGTAGCGATATAGAAACCAATCGCAGTGAGCAGGATCATCGGTTCATAAGCCATCATCTGCATCAGTTCTCTCTGCGCACCCATAGAACTGTAAGGCGCGTTGGCGGAACAGGCAGACATGATAAAAAAGATTCCTGCAAGCGTCAGCGCAAAGAATACCAACAGGATATCCCCGCCCCAGAAGAAAAGCGTTCCTGTAAACACCACAAAAACTAGGAAACCACACACCAGGAAATCCTGCACGCTGTTTACCACCACCGACTGCTTACAGAACAGCTTATGAATATCATAAATGGGCTGCAGGACGGAAGGCCCTTTCCTCCCCTGCATGCGTGCAGCCACTTTACGGTCAACGCCTTCCAGCAGAGCCCCCAGGAACGGAGCGCCTATAATATATACGATTGCGAGTATGAAGGAAGCTGTCATGCCACTGCACCCCCTATCGTCAGAATCAAAAGAATGATCAGAGCCCCGGCCGCAAATACGATGGACGGCAGAAGCAGCTTGCTTTCACTGAAATAATCCGGCATATACCAGCTGGCCAGATACATTCGTTTTTCCTCTCCAAAGGAGTCTGTAAAGTTTCTATCATCCCCTGCATTCGCACCGCCCATATAGGACATCACCAGCTTGTTTTTCTTTCCCAGGGTCAATATCCGCACAGCCAGGGGCAGAATCAGAATCGTACACAGCATCATGATCATAATGTACAGATTTCCGATACCAATCAGGTTCGGAACATAGGTATGATACATCTCCATCAAAAACGGCTCTATCAGGTATGAGGATACCAGCGGAAAAGAAATGCACAGTGCAATCATAAGCACGCTCAAACTGAGCAGGGCTGTCCACTCACTTTTTTTGGTCACATTTTTCAGCCGTTCCGAATGATGGTGAACCGCCACCAAGGTCCCAAGCCATTTAGTCCAGTAGAAAAGGGTCGTGGCGCTTCCGAACACCAGAAAGATAACCAGCAGGATGCTTCCCGAATCCACATATGCTTTCAGGGCCGCCCATTTGGAAATCAACATGCCAAAGGGCGCGAGGAACATGCCCGCAATACCGATAATCATCACATATGCCAAGCCGGGGAGTTTCACGATCAGGCCGTGCATATCCTCCGCATTTCTGCTTCCCGTACAGTTCTCCACTGCCCCCACGGACAAGAACATCAAGGACTTTGACACCGCATGGAACATCATCAAAAGGATCCCTGCCCACACCGCTTCATGCATGCCCACGCCTGCACAGGCAGTGATCAGCCCCAGATTGGATATGGTGGAATAGGCCAGAATCTTCTTGCCATCATCCTGTGAAATCGCCAACATGGACGTAACCAGGAAAGTAAAGCCCCCCACCGTGGTCACCATCAGTCCAGCTGTGGTTCCCTCAAGCGCCGGAGCAAGGCGGATCAGCAGATAAACCCCTGCCTTCACCATCGTGGCGGAATGCAGCAGGGCGCTCGTCGGGGTGGGAGCAACCATAGCTCCCAGAAGCCAACCCGAGAATGGAAGCTGCGCACTCTTGGTAAGGCCCGCAAAGGCCAGGAATACCACCGGGATCAGCGCCAGTTGCGCTCCCTGTTCACCGCTGGTAGCAAACGTGACCAGATCCTGAATATTAATTATCTGAAGCTGCGTGGTGCTATAGACAATCGCCACCGCAAAGCCGAGTCCTCCAAGCAGGTTCATCCACAATGCTTTAAAAGAATTGGCCATCGCTTCCTCCGTCTGGTTATAACCGATCAGCAGGAAGGAACAAATGCTTGTGATCTCCCAGAAGAAATAGATCCAGATCAGATTGCTGGAAAAAATCAGCCCCATCATAGCGCCCAGAAACAGGAAGAGCATAGCAAAAAAGAAGTATCTCCTGTCCTTATAGTCCAAATGGTGCCGGTTATAATCCTTCATATACCCGATAGCATAAACGCAGATCAGGCATCCCACAATCCCCACAATCAGGCTCATGGCCACAGTCAGCTTGTCCGCCAAGATATGGTTGGCCTCAATACTGGCCCTTCCGAAAAGTTCCAGCCAGGTCATCAGACCCGTCTGCGCAATGGACAGAAGCGCGCAATAGTACTTTCTATACTTAAAGCTGTAATAGAAAACAAGCACTACCAATCCCCATTCCACTGCCAGCATGAACATGTCGATGAGATGTGTATTCGGCAGATACGCCACCGTTTTTCCCCCGATCATGTTCATAACTGAAAATAAAATAACTGCTATCACTATGACGCCGCAAAAAGTAAACTGAACCGTCCTTCGTATCAGTCCGCTTCTACGCATACACGACATAATGAAAGCAGCTAAAAATGGAAAAAGAATAAGGAATCCTATAATTTCCATGGTGCAAATACCCCCACTTTCTTCATATTGGATCCTTGGCAATCCTTATTTATCCTACTTCCGTCCGACGAAAGTGTCAAGGGGGGAGGGAGAAAGAACCTTTGGGTTTTTTGGTGGGAAAGAAGGAGACGTGTCCGGCCGGGGGCTTGCCGCTTTGTCTGCGCTCCTTCCTTCAGGCCACCTCCATAGGGCAGGCCCCTTCTTTCCTGAGACACGTTCTCACTGCGCGAGGATGCCGCACAGGGCCTGGTAGGCTGTGACGAATGCGGCCTCGGTGTCGCTCCTTCCGCGCACTGCTGCCTCTTTTTCCAGCTGAGAAAGGCCCGCAAAATCGGCCAGATGGGGTTCCAGGCTCAGAAAGCCCTTAAAGCCTCTCTCATCCAGCAGCGTGAGGATATCGCGGACATGGCCGTCTCCTTCTCCGGCCGGGACCACCTGGCCGCTTAACGCAAGGGCGTCTTTGATGTGGATGTATTCAATATAGTCTTTCAGCATTTCATAGGCTTCCATGGTATCCTGGCCGCATTGGATATAGTTGGCGAAATCAAAGGTCGCCTTGTATGCGTCCCCATAGAAATTCTGCATCAGATCCAGGCAGCGGGCCGCGTTGTCTCCATAGATGCCCTTTTCGTTCTCGTGCAGAAGGGTCAGCTTCTCCTTTGACGCCAGTTCCACCATGCGTTCGATCCGGCGGAGCACCTCGTCCCTGAAGATGGCCGGATCGGCCCCTTCCGGGATAAAAAAGCTGAAACAGCGGATGTATGGTGTCTCCCATATCTGAGCCAGCCTGACTATATTGCAAAAGGTCTCAAAGTGCGGTTCAAACGCCTCGGTGATATCGATCTTCCCAATGGGGGAACCCACGGCGGAGACGCGGATCTTTCGTTCTTCCAGGCGTTTTTTCAGCGCCTCGGCGTCCTGCTGCGTATACTCTGCCACCCCTTTTCCGTCCCCGCTTCTCATCTCAATCCAGCTGATTCCCAGTTCTTCAAGGAGCGCCAGCTGTTTGTCGATCTTCGGATCGATCTCATCCGCAAAACAGCTGATCGGGCAGTTTTTCAGCAGCATCCTGTTATTGTCCATCTCTTTTCCTCTTTCCCTATCCGATTCATTTTGGTCTGGTTCGCATATTTCGCCCACACGTCCTGCTCTCTTCCATGCGCAGCCCTTCAAAGACTTACCGCCTTCTGTCCGCGTGCGGATTCGTAGCACGCCAGCATCAGGCGGGCCGTATCCCGTATTCCGTCCAGTTCCTGGGCAAAATGCGTGCCTCCGGCGCAGCAGCGATAGAAGTCCTCAATACAGTCCTTATGGCCGCTGCCCCAATAACTCTTTCCCAGGGCTTCTTTTCGGTCGATTGCAGGCTTTTCTACCCGTCCGTCCCGATAGTAAAGGGTCACATCCAGATCCTCGATCCGTATGGTCACATGCTCACAGGCGATCTCAATCAAGGGCGGCACATCATCGCAGTAGGCGGTGGTGGCGTAAAAGAGCGCCGGGATCCGTTCTCCTTCCCTGCCTTCATAATAAATACATGCCTCCATGGTATCCTCTACCTCGATGATGCCTTTCAGGTGATGGTTCGCCGCAGTCGCTTCCACCCACAAGGGCTTGCCCAGGAAGCCTGTGATGAGATCCAGCGTATGGATGGACTGATTGATCAGCGCGCCTCCCCCTTCCGTTTCCAGCCTGCCTCTCCAGCCGCTCTCTGTATAGTAAGCGCCGCCTCTGCTCCAGGTGACAAGCCCCCGCGCGCCCAGAATACGCCCTGCCTTTCCAGATGCCAAAAGGCGCTTGGCTTCGATCACGCTGGGATTATAACGGTTCTGAAAACAAACGCCCAATTTTTTGCCCGCGTTCAAACAAGCCCGCTCCAACTCAGCAAACTGTTCCTTTGAAATCGCCGGAGGTTTTTCCATGAAAACATGGCAGCCTTTCTCCAACCCATATATTGCCATGGGAACATGCAGATAATGCGGGGTACAGATATGGAGTACCTCCGGACGCTCCCTTTCCAGCATTTCTTCCAGATTTGAATAAGCCCTGCCGCCGTATTCATCCGCAAACGCACGGGCGCGTTCTTCCTTTATATCCGCAAATCCAACCAGTTCATTTCCCGGCAGCTTGCGGATGCTCTTCGCATGCACAGACGCAATACTGCCGCAGCCAACGATCGCCGCTCTCATAGATATCCTTTCCCCCAGTCCTGATTCTTGCCCGTTCAGACAGGTCTGAGCGGGTTCCCTCATCTGATTCTAATTCTTCTTCTCGCCGGAAAGTCCCTGCACCTTGCTTCCATAGCTTCCTTCCGTGTCAAACGTCACCTCGCTGACATGCTCTTTTGCTTTGGATGTACGGCGCAGTTCGTTCAGTTTCTCCAGGAAAAGCTCTTCATCAAATGGTATCTCCACCGGATGTCCCAGCCAGCTGGACAGATGCATGGCATTGGACAGCGTCAGTCCATTGATCCCTTCCGTGCCCTCCGCCACCAGCGGTTCTCCCCGCAGGATCCTGCCTGCAAAGGCACGCAGTACGCCCACATGCTGAAGGTTTTCCCCGTCCGTCTCGAGCGTCACCTCATGTCCGGATGGCTTTTCAAACCCTTCCGTAGCGCTGAAGCAGTACTCCCTTTCATTCACATCCAATTCATAAAAACGCAGCTGGTCATCTTCACAGATCAGCCTTCCCCGCTCCATCGTCACCTCGAAGCGGTTGGTTCCCGGCGCATCTCCCGTGGTGGTCACAAATACACCCGTGGCCCCGTTTGCGAACTCCAGATATGCGGTCACATCATCTTCCACTTCGATATCATGCCATTTCCCATTGTGGCAGAAGGCCTGTACCTTTACGGGCATCCCACAGATCCACTGAAGCAGATCCAGGTTATGCGGGCATTGATTGAGCAGCACGCCGCCGCCCTCTCCGGCCCATGTGGCCCTCCAGCCGCCGGAATTATAATAAGCCTGCGTCCGATACCAGTCCGTGACGATCCAGTTCACACGCTTGATTTTCCCATATTCGCCGCTGTGGACGATCTCATACATCTTCCGGTAAACATGATTGGTCCTCTGGTTGAACATCATGGCGAATACCCTGTCCGACTTTTGTGCCGCTTCATTCATTTCGCGCACCTGCTTCGTATAGACTCCGGCAGGCTTCTCGCACATCGCATGTAGGCCGTGGGAAAGGGCGCTGATCACCAGCCTGGGATGGTCATAGTGGGGCGTCGCCACCAGAACGGCGTCGCAGCAGCCGGATTCAATCAATGCATCTCCGTCCTCAAAAATGCGCACATCTGCCGGAAGATTTTCCCTCGCCCACTGTCTTCGCATCTCCCTCAGATCTGCCACTGCCGTAAGGACAAGTTCCGGCACCTGCCCTTCCATCAGGCTTCTGGCATGTCCGCTTCCCATATTTCCGATTCCAATGATTCCCAATTTAACCGTTTCCATCCATTCCTCCATTTTCCGGGGCCTTTCCCCCTCTTTTCCCCATTTCCTTTCAATGCCGTTTAACGGTATCCCGCCGCAGCCAGATGATCGTAGCTTGCCTTCAGGCAGTCAAACGGGCTTGCTCCATAGCAGTCATCCTGTTCCACCAGCAGATACCGGCAGCAGCTTCCTTCCAGAGCTTTCAGGATTCCGTCAAAATTCAGGTTGCCCTCCATCACAGGAGCCATGCGCTGCTCAAAGCCTTCCACCTGCATATCCTTCAGATGCACGCAGGGAATGCGATCCTTCAGCCGCTCGATCCACCAGCACACATCGCCTCCTGCAGCAGCCACCCAGTAGGTGTCCAGCGTGAATCCCATTTCCTGTGCGGAAAAATTCTCCATCAGATATTCGATGAGGCGTATCGGCTTTTCCCTGCCTGAAACGGAAACCTTCTGGAATTCAAAATTGTGGTTATGATACATAAAGAGCTTTCCCGCCGCAGCGATCTTCCTCGCCGGCTCCATAAAGTCGTCCACAAAATGGCTGTTCCATTCCCCTGTGCGGTATTTATCCGGCATCGCTCCCAGGCCGATATAGTCGCAGCCCAGGATATCATGTTCTTCAATCAGCCGTTGTGTATCATACAGGATCCGGTTGCCGTCGCTGTGCGTCAGCACGATCTGCAGGCCGTTGTCATCGCAGATTTCCCGCACACGCCTTGGAGAAAGTTCCCTGCCGATGGCGGAAATCTGCACCGTCTTGTAGCCCATTTTTGCAATTTCCTTCATGCTGAATGCAAAATCCTTTTCATTCTGTGTGTAAGCCCTTACCGTATAAAGCTGCGCTCCTGTCTTCATCCGCTCTCATCCTTTCCTTTCATTGTTTCTGCGCTCTTTGGGGAAGAAAACCGCACCTTCGCCGGCCGGATCGTCCCCTTCCCCAGTCTTTCTTAAATATAAGCCGCATCTTCCCAAAATGCCATTGCAAATAAGCACTTTCTTATTGCAAATATAGCGGTGGTAACGTATGCTTTTATTAATGGCCGCTCTGCCAGCCGCTTTTAAGCCTGCAGATGCGGGCGAAAGCATATCGATCACCAGGAGGCACCGCATGAATCCCAATCTTTCCATGGATACCGAGCAGGTCTGCTACGGCTATAATGTGACGGAAAATATCACCACGGAATATGCCCTGCATTGCCACAATTTCTATGAGGTCTATCTCTTTCTGGAAGGCGATGTGGATTATCTGGTGGAGGGAGAACATTACAATCCCACCCCCAACAGCCTGCTCCTGCTCTCTCCCCATCTGTTCCATGGCGTTCGGATCAACAGCTGCCGCCCTTACCGAAGATTCTCCATCCATTTTCATCCGGATATCCTCTCTCTTGAGCGGCGCGCATTTCTGCTCTCTTCCTTTCCCTCAGCGGAGCGAAGAGACCTGCGCATCTATTATGAACAGGTGGATCGCATGGATATTCCCTGCTATTTTGAAGCCCTGGAAGACTGCGCCGCCAAACCTGAACCCTATTGCTCCCAGCTGCTTCCCATCTGTGTAGAAGCGCTTCTGGCACGCATTGTCTCCATGTCTTCCCAAACGCAGCAGTCGGGGACAGCTGCCGGCCAAACGGGCACGGTTACGGAAATCCTGCTCTATCTGAACCGTCATCTGCAGGAGCCGTTCAGCCTGGACAAACTGGCCGAGCGCTTTTTCATCAGCAAGCATCATCTGAATAAAGTATTCCGTAAAGCCACCGGAACCACCGTTTTCGACTATCTGCTCCATAAGCGGGTAACGCTTGCGCAGCAGCTTCTGATCGGTGGACACAGCGCCCAGGAAGCTGCCTTACTGTCCGGTTTTGGCGATTACTCCTCCTTTTATCGCTCTTATACCCGGATCCTGGGACATTCTCCCCTGCAGGATCGGGGCGTGCTGCCTTCCTTTTCCGCTTCCGGCGAAGGACTTGCGAGCGTGGAGCTCAGGGAAAATTGACGCGTCACGGCTGTGCCGGGATCGCAAACCTTCTTTCTTTTTCTGCATATCTTATATGTAAGAAGGGGTTTCCTTTCCATCATCCCCAAAAGAGAGGAGAACACCTATGAAAAATACAGTGAAACTCTGCATCATCACTCTGATTCTCGGCATGCTGCTGGCCTTTGTGATCTTTACCCTCTTCGCCAACCGAATTCTCACCCTGGATACGGATTCGCATATGTTTGATATCCTGATCGGATTCGCATGTATCCTTCTGGCCGCCCTGCTCCTGGGAATTCTGGCAGGAGACTACAGCAGGCTGCAGAGGGCCTATTCCTGCTGCGGCCTGCTTTCCATGCTGGGCGGTACCGGGTTGGTGCTGACGGCCTTCCTGACTTCCCTAAGCCCTTCTTATGCCGGCATTCCCTTTTCCATCGGAATCGCGCTCTGTTTTTTCTTCCTGGTTCTGTTCCTGGGAGGACTCATCTGCCTGCTCCAGGGTTACTTCTCCCAGACGCAGTATCCTTACGCAGGTCCAGATCCCCGTCCGGCGCCAAGATCCACCTTTCGCCGCGGCTATGAATCGTCCATTCCGGAAACAGAAGGAACCTGCAGGCACAGGCCCGTGCTATGAAAATGGAAGCATCCGTTTTTACACAGTCTGCGCAGCAAATGCGCAGACCTGTCTGAACGGCCCCATTCTGTCCCTTTTCCTCATCTGGGTCTTGTCTCCATAATCCAGTCAAACAGCCGCGCACAGCTAAGCGTCAGCGCATGGGGAACCACCTGACTTTCCGTCCTGCCCTCCCGGACGCAGCGTATGGTTTCCTGTATTTCATAAACGAAACCGTTCTTTGTCACCTCATCCATATACAGCAACCTTCCGTCAGGCATAAGCCGTTCTCCCTCCTCCAATTCCGGCTGCAATCCCTGGCATTCCAGAATCGTCTGGCTCGCAAAATGAGGTTTTGGAAGCACGATCCGCCCCTTTTCCCCGTAAATTACCGCCTTCTCTTCCAGTCCCGTCATAAAGCTGCTCGTCAAAACCGCCATGGCGGAATCGTAGCGTACCAGAACCGTATCCGTCACATCCACGCCTGAGGCGCTCCACATCGCGGACACCTGCATTTCCTGCGCCTTCTGTTCTATGAAAAAGTCTGCCAGTTCATAGGTATATACCGTCAGATCAAACGCCGCTCCGCCTCCAAGCGCAGGATTCATATACCTGTTGTCCGCATCCTGCGGCGCCCTGAAGCCGATATCAATCTGCGCCAGAACAGGCTTTCCGATCCTTCCCTGACGGATCCATTCCTTTGCCCGCTTCACTGCCGGGAGGAAGCGGCTCCACATGGCTTCCATCACAAAAATCCCGCTTTTTTCCGAAATTGCAAAGATTTCTTCCGCCTGCGCACTGTTTAAAAACATCGCTTTCTCACACAGCACCGGCACACCGTGCTCCAGGCACAGCTTACTCAGTTCATAATGCGCGTCGCAGGTGGCCGCAATATAGACGCAGTCCGGTTTTGCTTCCTTCAGCATGCGCGCATACCCTTCATAGCTTGCCGGGATCCCATGTTTTGCAGCAAATGCCTCCGCCCTCTGTGCGGATTTGCTTGCCACCGCCGCCACCTGGCAACCCTCAGCCAGCTTCACAGCCTCACAGAACTTCCCCGCAATGTTTCCGGCCCCCATAATCGCAAATCTGAATGGCTCCATATCCCTTTTTCTCCCTTCCGTATTTGTGTCGTGGTACATTCTTCATTTTGTCACAGCTTTAATTTACTTAAAATCTTTTCAACAGTCAACTTCTCCTCCCCATTTCCCATCTTTGCGGCTGCCGCTTGGCCCTGCGGTATTGAGCCTCTGCACATTTTCCAAGTCACCTCCGCGCTTCCTTGCCCTCACAGGTCAAAAACAGGGGCCACATGCCTGGG
>USKC01000073.1 GCA_900555195.1 uncultured Lachnospiraceae bacterium | reverse complement strand
GTGGCCAAATCCGTACAGCCAATGTTCGCCCGGATCAAACATCACAGGTACGCTCACCATAGCCATCCAAATAGGGCGCAGCAAAATCCTTCATCTGCTGTTCGTTCAGCTGATTGGTACGCATCAGATCAATGGTTTTACGGCCAATGATCTGCTTGCCTTCCCACATCCCGCCGCACGCAAGCATCTGGGAAAATTTAAGATAGTCGGGAACTGTAGAGAAAAGGCCGGCCCCTCCTGCCTCATAGTTAGCATCCACTTCAAATCGGTCATCAAACATCGCACCCACAATTGGAATTCTCTTTCCATTTTCCAACTGATAGGGTGTCACCATACGTTCCCGGATATCTCCAAAATAATGGTAGCCTGTACTATCCATTCCCAGTGGTTCAAAAATCTCATCCTTCAAAAACTGGCTTACTTTTTTCCCAGAAACCGCTTCGATCAAACCTGCTACCAGTTCGTGGCCAAATCCGTACAGCCAATGTTCGCCCGGATCAAACATCACAGGTACGCTCGCCATAGCCCTTATATCCTGACGCAACGTATAATCACCGATTGACGCGGCCAGATTCGCTCTGCTTTTTTCCATCATCTGATGGGTATATTCCGGGCCACCATAGCCTATCCCCATCGCCATAGAGAAGCAGTCCCTCACTTCGATCGGGCGCCTCGCTTCCCGAATCTTCATGCTCCCATCCTCCTGCTTCTCGGCTACCATCGTATGCCTCCATTCAGGAAAATACTCATAAATCGGATCATTGAGTAAGAACTTCCCTCTTTCATAAAGCATCATGGCTGCAGTGCAAATCACCACTTTCGTTGCAGAATATTGGCGATATACGCTACCAGAGTCTATTTTTTTCCCTTTTTCCAGATCTGCGTAACCAAAATAGTTCTCATACAGGACTTCCCCATCCCGCGCTACCGCGCACCCACATCCTGCAGGGCCTTTCTTTACCAACTCTTCCAAAAAAATATCCAAATTTTCTTTTCTTGCCATGTTCTCTCCCTTTCCAGCATCACTTTTATTTCTGTTGCTTCTCAGGATTGGGCATGTCCTTTCGCCCAATCCATAAAATCTGCGATCAATTTGTCCCAGACGCTCCATTCATGCCGCCCTGGCACCATGCGCTGTTCTACTTTCAACCCTATCTTTCCGCAGGCTTCCAGATATTTGCAAGCATCGGGATAGCTGAAATCTTCTGTTCCAATTCCCGCATATAAAGCAGGAAGTTCCACCTTCCTTTCAGATGCCCACTCCAGCCACTTAGCCGAATCGCTTTCACTTCCTTGCAGTTCCTCCAGGCTCCCCCAATTCTGCGCTACCAGCCCGTTCTCACCTTCCCGTTCCTGCTGCGCAAACCCTCCTTCTTTGAATATCTCCGTAATGAAAGAAATACCAGACAAATTCGCTGCAGCTCCGAAAAACTGCGGTTCATGAAACGCCCATTTCCAGGCACCGTATCCCCCCATCGAAAGCCCCGCCACATACCGTTGCCTTCTCTTTCTGTTTACCGGGAATAGCGTTTCCGTAAGTGCAGGAATCTCCTTTGTTAAAAAGGTGAAATAGGGATATCCATACTTCATATCTGCATAGAAGCAAGTTCCATCCACTTCCGGCATCACAACAGCTATTCGGCGTTCCTGAGCAAATCTTTCAATCGAGGTATAACGCAGCCAGTCCATTCCGTTGCCTCCACCTCCATGAAGCAGGTACAACGTTGCCTCCGGCTCCTGCCCCCGCCTCGTTTCCTCCGGCAGTATCAAATACAGATTTGTATGATACCGCAGCTTTTCCGACATAAAATCAAAATGCAGAAATCCCATTTTTCCCCCTCATTCCCAAGCGAATCTGCTCAAATATCCTTTTTCGGTTTCTACAGATCTGCTTACCCACAGATATACACAAAGTTGCGAAAACTGCTGCTTCGCGGCACGAAGCCGGTATCAAAAGCTCTTCCGTCCCATTATCCCAAAAGCATATGATCCAGCATAATTGGCAACCATTTATTCCAAAAAGACCATTCATGACCGCCTGTCCCTACTTCAAACCGAATTGGAAACCCCTTTTTTTCAGCCTCTAAAATAAATTTCCGATTTCCTTCCAAATAGGGATCTTGAAGCCCACAACAGCTATAAAACCGCGGCATCCTTTCCTTTGACGCCAACAGTTTATCTATCAAATAATGGAAATCATTCTGGCTGTTCCTGAAATCTTCACTTGTGCCAAAGGCTTCAAATACCCTAGGATCTTCCCTCTCAAAAAAGCCAAGTTCTTCTACGTCTCCCACACCAGACATTCCAGCAGCAGCAGCGAAAAAGTCTGGCCGGTTCAACGCCCATTTAAAAGCCCCATGAGAGCCCATGGAGTTCCCAAGCACATATCTGTCTCTCCAGTCAGTAGATAGTCGGAAAACTTGCTCCAGCGTATCAGGTAATTCTTCTGACAGATACGAAAAATATTGTTTTCCACGGTGCATATTGCAGTAAAAGCTATTACGCACCTGAGGAAAAACTACAGCGATATCCCTTTCCACCGCGTATTCTTCGATCCGGGTCCTGCGCAGATAAAGCGTGCTGTCATCGGAGCCTCCATGCAGGACATAAACCGTTTTCTTCGGCGTATAGCTGTGATAATACGTTTCCGCATTTCCATATCCTCTATCCCTTTCAAAAGCAGGAAGAATCATATGCACGGTAGTCTGTTCCCGAAGATTCTCTGAATAAAACGTATACTGCAGAATTCCCATTTTCCCCTCCCCTTGCATCAGTTCAGACCAGCATGAACCTCTACCGCGTTTTTTGTTCCTGAATAAAGGAAAACACTTCCGGAAGATACAGATTCCAGCTATCCCAGTTATGTGCACCGGGCGCTTCCACCCATTTCACCTGCACGCCCTGAGATACCGCATATTCGTAAAAATCCTTATTTCCCTGATAGGTAAAATCTTCGGTCCCCTGCGCCATCATCAACGCAGGAAGCTCTTTCTTTTCCTGTAGCGCCTTTCCGAGCAGGCAATAGCAGTCTTCCTCGCTTCCAAGCAGTTTTTCCGGATCTTCATAATGGCCGAATATTTTTTCAAATTCCCGCCCAAACCACTTCCTCTCATCTGTAGCATGGTGCACATACTGTTCCACCAGTTGTACTGCCGATGCAATCGGACAGGCAGCCAGGAAACGCTCCGGATAACGGAGGGCAATTTTCAGCGTTCCAAAGCCCCCCATAGACATTCCCGCAATATAATTATCTTCTCGGGCTCTTGAAAAAGGGAAGCGCGCATAAACATATTCCATTAATTCTTGGGTAATATAATCAAACCATGCCGGGCCATATGCCATATTTGCATAACTTCCGTTTTGCGCATCCGGCATCACCACGCCGATCCCATATTGATCGGCCAGCAGTTGTACCGTCGTGCAATCGTGCCAATCCGCATAGTTGTCACTTCCGCCGTGCAGGAGCCAAAGTACAGGCAGCTTTTCTTTTTCGGCATAATGCGCTTCATATCCTTCTTCAACATTCGGCTTCGTCGGAATCAAAATTCTAAGCGATGTGGCCAATCCCAGTACTTCCGAATAAAATTTCAGGGTCATCACAGCCATTATGTATTTCCCCCTTTTTCCAACCCAATCCAATCAAAAAACGGTTCCACATATCTATCCCACATATCAAAACAATGTTCCCCGTCTCCTTCTTCCCAAGTCACATCCAGTCCCATATTCTTCAATCTGTAAACCGCATTCTTGCATAAATCATAGCCAAAATCCTGTCTGCCGCATACCATCCAGAACCGTGGCAGTTTTTTCTCCTCTTTGCAACATTGCTGGGCCAGCCAGAACGTGTCATCCTTTGTTCCCTCTATCGCCTCCGGCGAGCCAAAAGAGTTTGCCAGATAATGGTGCATGTCCACCTTGCCTTCTCCGATATGCTTATGCAAGACAGAGACAATATCAATTGAGCCCGCAAAACCTCCCACACTGGAAAATCGCTCTGGATTAGTCAGCGCCCACTTATAAGCGATGTATCCGCCCATAGAGGCTCCTGCCACATAGTTATCCTCTCTGCGAACAGAAAGGCAGGGAAGCATCCAGCGCAGTTCATACCACAGTTCCTTCGTAAGCATGGAGAAATAAGGAGCTCCATACTTCATATCCATTCCATAGCTGTGCAGCATGGTGGGCATCACTACCGCCAGCCCTCTTTGATTCGCATATCTTTCTATAGAAGAGTTTCTAACCCATTCCGAAGCATCCTGATGTGCTCCATGAAACAACCAAAGCACAGGATATCCTCTTTTTCCGGGCTTTCTATCTGGAAGGCTCACCCAGACCTCTTCATGGCTATTCAGATAACCTGAACGCAGATCTAATTCCAGTAATGCCATTTTTTCCTCCATTCTGAAACATCTGAGCTATTCTCTTGTTTCAAATATCCGCATATACCACATTTCTTATCCTATGGTGATGGTACAATTCTTCATTTGGCCGCATATTATGCATATACACGATACTGACTCCAGATACCGGATCTGCTTCCGCCCAGATTCCAGTTCCTCCCGTCCAGCCAAAAGCGCCGGGATGTCCATTATGAAAGCCTTGTGCCTGACTCTTCAGCACCCGGAATCCCAGGCCGTACCCATATCCAGCCAGGTATGTATTCTGGAAATCCCGCGCCGTTCTCTCATCCAATTGATCTGAGGCCAGCAGCCGGACAGTTCCCTCCGCTAAATACCTTTTTCCATCGTAAACGCCGCCATTCGCCAACATGTTCATGAATATGGCAAAATCTTTGGCGCTGCAAATTAGCTGCGGCCTTGCTCCTTCAGGTGTCACCGTCGCATTCAGGGCCATGTCCTCTTCTTCTGGTACGGGGAACAATCTCCCTTCTTTTTTCTCATACTGTCTCACCAACCCTTTCCGCAAATAGTCCGTCAGAAACGTCCCCGTATCCTTCAGCCCCAAAGGTTCGATCAGCCTTTCTGCAAAGTTCGCACGCAGGGATTTTCCAGTCAGTTCTTCCACCAGCGCGCCTATGATCTCGCTCCCAAATCCGTATAGCCAGTGGGTTCCCGGTTCAAAGCGTACCGGTACTTCCGCCATCTGTCTCACCTCTTCTCTCAATGTAGGAGTTCCTTTAGCAAGCAGCTCTTTCATTTTCTCGCTCATACATTTTACAGTCAGATCCTTTGGCGCCGGTTCTGGAAACATGCAGTAAGGCAGCCCACACATCATTGCCGCAGCATCCCTTACCGTAATCGGCCTTTCCAGCGGCAGGACTTCGACTTCTCCGTTTTCCTTTCTGATCCATTTCGTCGTATGTTTCCATTCCGGAAGGTATTCCCCGATCGGATCAGAAAAGAGAAAGCGCCCTTCCTCATACAGCATTCCCATGATGGCATAGGTAAACAGCTTCGTCGTCGATGCCTGTCTGAATACGCTTTTGGGGTCAATCGGCCTTTTTTGTTCTGCATCAGCCCAGCCTGCATAGCCTTCATGCAAAACTTCTTCTTTTTTCATGACCACACAGGCACATCCTGGAACTGTCTCATCCGCAAATTTTTTCAGCAATGCATCCAGTCTTTTAAAATCCCCCATACTATCCTCCTATTGCAAAGCGCCGTATACGCAGGCCCTCACTCGCAGATGATGGTATTTTTCCATATTAGGCGCGAGCTGGTGCATGTATACCACAGAAATCCGTTCCTTAGGATCCATAGAAACCCATGTTCCTGAACCTCCCGTCCAGCCAAATTCCAATGGAGCTATTGCTTCCGCCTTTTGCCTGGTCGATCATTGTCCGCACGCCCAATCCATAACCATAGCCCGCCAGATATGCGTTTTGGAAATCCTTCAATTGTTGCTCATTAAGCCGGTTCGTACGCATGAGGTCAATGGTTCCTTGTTCCAACAGCCGCGTTCCTTTATATTTTCCGCCGCATGAAAGCGCCTGTGAAAAGATTGCGAAATCCCTGACCGTAGAAAATAACCTAGGGCAACCTGTAGGTTTTGCCTGCGGCATAGATTTTTCATCCATCACCGCTCCTCCCGGCATCCGTTCACCGGTCTCTGTCAAGGTATAAAACGTAGCAAGGCGGCTGCGGATATCTCCAAAATAAATCATTCCTGTATCTTTCATACCTAAAGGGGCAAAAATCATATCCCTAAGCGCTTCATGAATCGGCTTTCCCGTCACAACCTCCACAAGCCCAGCTGCCAGTTCACTGCCAAATCCATATAGCCATCTCTCACCTGGCTCAAATGCCACCGGAACCCTCGAAACAGCCCGGATCTCTTCCCTCAGTGTATAACCTTCTTCTCTTTGTTTCAGTTCTTCCGTCACCCGAAAAATTTCCCTTCCTGTAGGCGTTCCATCATTCGTATGTCCATAAGGCAGCCCGCAGGACATATTCATAATATGTTCTATACAGATTGGATGTTTTAAGGCTACGATTCTTTCATTTCCCTCAGAATCCAGTTCATAGCGTTTTGTCTCTTTCCATTCCGGGAAATATTCATAAATCGGATCGCTCAGAAGAATCTTGCCCTGTTCCAACAGCATCATACAGGCTGTATAGATAGCGATCTTCGTCATGGAATACTGCCGGTAAACCGTATCCGCATCAATTGGCCTTTTGCTCGCAAGATCAGCATATCCGTGATATCCTTCGTAAAGCACCTTTTCATCTTGCATTACCATACAGCCGCAGCCTGCAGGGCCCTTCTGCACAAAATTCTCTAATAATTCATCCAGATATCTGAAGTCCCCCATTCATTTTCTCCTTTCCTCCGCATCAGCGGCATACCATACGGGCATATATCCAAACTCCAGCGTTTTCTCCTTCTTCCCTCATCCACACTTTCTGGCTTCAGCCCGGGATATGCTGTATCGGTTTTTCCCCTCCTCCAGCCTATCCTTATAGAATGTCAGTTCCATCTCATCTCCCCGTCTTTTCATCACAATCCTTCCCTCAAACCAGCCCCCCAGCCATTTCGTTGTAATCTCTAATGTGGAATCATCCAGATACCTGGCATACGAACAGTTCCATCCGATTTCGGGCAATACGTTGTCCGTATAAAACGGATGGTGTTTTCCATCGAACCATGCCTCAAAAACAGCATAACCATTCACTGTAAAGATACATTTCTCGCTATCCGTTTGCAGGCAGAACTCCGTAAACTCTCTCTTCTTATCCGGATGGTAAAAGCAAGAAAAGAAGTTATAGCCGCCAGGTGATACACTGATCCAGGGATCCCCATCTCCTCCTATCACTGTATATTTTCCGTCAAAATTACCCTCTGGTACACAAACAGAACAAGCTTCCCGCTCTGGAATAGACAGGCCGCTTTCAAAGGCCTTCAGTTCTTCCCAAGCTTCAGGATCCAAAGGAAGTTCTTCTTCCCCAATTTCGTCCAGCAAATATTCTGAAAGGATATCCAGCGTAATCTGCGGCCCATCTGGGCAAAGCCCGCCTTCATGCAGAGCGACTGCAATCTTTTTTTCCGGCCAGATCAGCCCGAACTGTCCTTGCCCCCCGTCAAAGCGGTACAGCCCGCTTCTTCTGCTGTTCCACAGCTGGAACCCATAGCCGTTCCCATAATCTCCGTCCTGTCCGGGAGTATCGATTTGCCTGCTCATGGCCTGTTCCATCCAATCCCTTGCTATAATCTGTTCGCCTTCCCACTCGCCATAATTCATATACAGCAAGGCAAGACGCAGATTGTCTTCCGTTTTGGATACGGTTCCAGGTTCCGCATCATACCCGTCTGGAAACTTGAAAATCTCAAAAGCATTCCCATCGATTCCTATTTTCCCAAAGAGATTTTCCTGCAGAAACTCCTTCAGGTCTTTTCCTGTTTTTTTCTTCACAATGGCCCCCAAAAGACAAGAGCCGGAAGAATTATAGAAAAACTCGCTCCCCGGTTCTGCCTCCACCGGTTCCGCCAGATAATTTTTCAGCCAATCGGCATCCATAACAGGGGCCCTCCGCATCCCATTCGTCATGGTCAGCACATGCTTTACCGTCAGCCTTTCCATCCGTTCTCCCGGATAGATTCCATACTGTTTTATCTCATCCGCAAACAGATCCGCCACTCTTTCTTCCAGCTTCAGCTTCCCCTGGGTATATAAGATGCCGATGGCGGTTGCCGTATAACTCTTTCCCAAAGAATGATTGCAATGGATCTGTTCCGGTCCGTAAGGCTTCCACCAACATTCCGCAAATACCTTTCCGTCGCGCGCAGCCATAAATCCATGCATCTGCGTCTTGTCATGCATCAAAGCCTTCAAACATTTCATGACCTTCCTGCTGGAGATCCCCGCCTGCTCCGGGCTAATCCGTTCTAATTTCACAATACCCCTCCTATTTTGCTATATCGTTTTAGCTTTTTAAAACATTATAATATCATGTAAAAACAATGTCAATATAGACTTTTTACACCTTTTTTCTAAATGTGCCATCTATAGAGAAGAGCTAATTTAGCTATCATTATTGACATTTTCATTTTTTCATACTATCATTTTATTAGCAAAATAATTAGCATCCTGTTTTATCAGGTACGGAAATGGAGAATCCATTATGAAAAAACCCGAAAGTCTTTTGAATCATGGCTTCATAATTTTGGTTACTGTCAGTCTGATTACAGCTTTAGGATTCAACATGATTACTACGCTCATTTCGTCCTATGCTCTCACCTATGGTACTCAACTGACTGCCGTAGGTTTTATCTCCGGCATTTTTTCCATTACCGCATTGATATTTCGCCCGATCGGAGGATTCATATCCGATATTTTGAACAAAAAGCGGATTTGCACCTTCACGACTTTATTAATCGCCCTGGTTATCATCAGCTACGCTCTCTGCCCTTCTATAGGAACATTACTTTTTGTGCGCATCCTTCATGGAGCCCTTTTCGGCATTAATGGAACCGCAAACATGGCTCTGGCCACAGAATTCATCCCAGAAAACCGTTTAGGTGAAGGACTTGGTTATTATGGTCTCGGACAGGTATTGGCCCAGATTATAGGTCCTACCATTGGAATAATCATCCGGGATTCTTTCGGATATCGAATGCTGTTTTTTCTAATCGGCTTATCTACGCTCATTGCCGCTCTGGTTCTGCAGTTTTTCTTCAGATATCAGCCGCAAATGGTCATCGGTGATACAAAAGGCAGGGCATTCCTTCCTTCTTTTTCCAATCTCATCGCAAAGGAATGTATTATTTATGCACTGATTGCAGGCCTATTTTCAATGGGAAACGGAATTGTCAACTCTTTTCTGGTTCTTTTAGGAGAAACCAAATCAATTACGAATATCTCCCTATTCTTCTCCGTCAATGCTATCGCTTTGTTTCTTTTACGCATGTTGATTGGCAGATTGGCGGACAATATGAACTTATTTATAATCGTCAATGCCGCCCTTCTTTCCAGTGCTCTTTCTATGCTTATGATCGGGAAATCGCCCATTTTATCTCTCTTCCTGATTGCAGCCGCCATCAAAGCTTTTGGAAACGTAGGCGGTCAGATTTCTCTGCAATCTGCCTGCATCAAACGTGTAGATGCGGCCAGAGTGGGAATCGCCACAAGCACATACTATATTGGTGCGGATATCGGCCAGGGGCTTGGTCCTATCTGGGGAGGCCGGATTGCACAGCAGTTTGGATATGATGCGGTCTTTTACTGTATGTCAGGCTTTTTTGTAGTCGGCATCCTATGCTTTACCATTTATCAGATGAGGTTAAGCCGTCTCCAATCATAATTTTGTCAAAATGCCCGTTCATATCCCCATAGACTCAATCAATGCGTTTGTACGCTATTTGGTTCATCATTGTCCAAAAAGGAAGGGCAGAGATGAGCGGATATAAAAAAATAGGGATAAGGAACTTCCAGCCAATGTTCCTTACCCCTATTTTTTAGCAATAAAATCCGTGAGATACAGAGATTTTATTTTGCATTCACTCTGCCCATCCCTCTTTTTTACTATCCTTCCTGCTGCCCCGTCAGTTTCCGCGTGCCCACGGCTTTTGCCAGCAGATCCCACATCTGCCTCCGCTCATCTGCGGACTGCCCCAACCGGTTGGCCAGGCATTCTCTCATGGCCGTATCCGTCCCGGACAGTCCTTCCGGCGCAAATGGAATTCCGGGCTGGCCTGCCGTATCCTCTTTGGGCCATGCTTCCAGTCCCGCATACCAGTTTTCCTGATAGCTGGAGGCCTGCCATCCATTCTTAGGCGCGCCGCCAAAGGCAAAAATATTTTTCCGGAACAGGTGAGAAGCGCCTGTCTGATGGCAGCAGATCAAAGGCCCTGCACCCTCACCGGTCTGCAGGAACAGATTGCCGTACAGTTCCGCTTCGATGCCATAATCGTCCTGGATCAGGCAGCGGGCGTCGTTGACGCTGATGTTATAGCGAAGGATCGTTCCCTCGCATTCCCTGTTCCTGTTGATTCCCATGCAGTCCAACCAGAAACCTCCCTGATTATCATGGGTATAATTGTACTGAAAAATCGTGGTCCCCGCCGTTCCCCAGTCCGTATCAAAAGCGGTCCCATCATTCTGGAAGAGCCGCGTTCCTCCCACCTCATTCCGCTGTATGAGCGCGTCCTTGGCGGCGCACACCCAGACCCCTGCAATCAGGCGGGTTTCTTCTTTATTACCAAGGGCGCCCGCATCCAGGCAGCAATTCCCTTCAATCAACGGAAGAATGCAGTTTGCAACGATGATCCCGTCGCTGCCCGTCCGTTCGATCCGGTTGCCGCGGATGACCACATGCGTATGATGGATATCCGTGATGAAATCTTCCTCCTGGTTGACGCGGATGCCGCTCGTATATACATCATGGATATAATTTCCGATGATGAGGATGTCGTGCAGATGGTTCTGGGCAGACGTCCTTCCAGACGAAGTCACATAGATGCCGGAATTCCAGTACATGCTTCCATACGCGCCGCGTTCTCTCCTGTTTTCCCCAAACACCTCGCTGACTTCACAGTTCTCCACACGAATTCCCTGGGTGATGCCGGTGGGGCTTCCGCAGATGCAGATCCCCTGCCGTATCCCCCGCTTGGCCGCACGGTTTGTGACCGCAATATCCCGCACCGTCCAAAAGCTGAGCCCTTCCAGATATATGGCCGCATAACTGCCGTCTCCATGAATCCGCGGGCGTTCCCCTTCGCCATACGTTTCCAGCACAATCGGAGCATGCTTCTTTCCGGAGCCTGCCGGATGCAGCATTCCATGCCACTCGCCTCCCCTTTTGAGACGAA
>USKC01000072.1 GCA_900555195.1 uncultured Lachnospiraceae bacterium | reverse complement strand
CAACTGGGACATTTTCATTTGTGGTATACCGGGACATTATCATAAATGGCTTATATATCATAAACGCATCTCAGAAAAAATGCTAGACTTTTCTTTCATGACATGATAACATGGATACTGAAGTGGGAAAAAAAATTAGGCTATGACGGTCGGGTCGTTCGGTAATATCATCTGGAACAGAATGCATTGGAAGCATATCGTTTCAGATGTTTTTTGTTTGTATGGCTCTCATCTCAAGCATTTTTCCAACCGCAGGGCTAAATTTTCCGTATTCCGTTTTTCCGAATAACAGTTCGAGAGGATACTATCATGGACATTGGAAAGGAACGTTGTACAGCGAAAGACATTGAGGCAGTTATTACAAGTTTTAATCAGGGGGATATGATCCAGGAAGCAGTTCATTCTTTGTGTGAGCAGACTGTATTGCCGGCAAGAATTATAATTGTAGACGATGGGTCAACGGATAAAAATTCTTTGGACATATTGAATGCGCTTAAAACAGACCCGCCTATTTTCATTCCGATTGTTGTCATATATCAGTCGAACAGCGGCGTATCATCTGCAAGAAATGCTGGTATCCGTAAGGCAAAGACGCCATTTGTCCTTGTACTTGATGGAGATGATAAACTCAAACCCTCCTATATTGAGCAGGTCCGTAAGTTATTGTACGAAGATGCTTCCATGGTAGCGGCTTCGTCATGGATGCATACGTTCGGCGTACTTGATTCAGTAATCTGTCCTAGCGGAGGGAATATAAGCAATTTCCTTACTCATAATTGTTGTCCGGCAGCCCATATTCTTCGGCGTGAAATATGGGAAAAAAGTGGTGGTTATGATGAATCGATGCGTTCCGGATTTGAAGACTGGGATTTCTTTTTAAGTATGTTGGAAGCAGTGCCGAATGCACATATCGGCATTGTCCCCAAACCGCTCATTGATTATCGCACTGCCCCTGCTTCATCGAATGTCAAAAGCATGTCAAAACGGCTTGAACGAATGCGTTTTATGATAAAAAAACATTACCAATCTTACCAGGAACATATAGAAGATGTCGTATTGGGAATGGAATCTATATCCATATCCAGACTGGATGGATGGGAAAAAGAAATATGCCATACATTGAAAGAAAAGCAGACTTTAAGCCAGGCATCTAAGGATTTTATAAAAAGCCCATCCTATGGTGACGGCGGGATGGCCGCTGCGGTTCGCATTGCATCCAATCATCCATTATGATGTTCCGATCAGATATTTCTATCGGTTCTGATGCTGCCGTCCGTTCCGACGCGGATGCGGCTTTTTTTCTGCTTACTTGATATCAGTTCAGGCAACCCAGCAGGAAGGGGCCGGACACACACGCTCTTTGTGCTTCTCCGGGTACCGTATGTTCTTTTCCGAGGCCGTCTGAAAACGTCGGTACTTACGGGCCGTCCTTTGGCCCGTTATGTACCGTTACGTTTTTGGCCGAGCGGGAGCGTGCTCCGGAAAGGAAGGTACCTGCGGTGCACAGGCATCCCGCCCGGCCGGAAACACAGGCCCGCTCCATGAAGGGGAAGCATCCCGGACCGTGAACCGCAGCCGCCAGAATGTGAGACGCGGAAATTTTCCCCAACTATAAATAGCGCATGGCGATTTCTTCCAGCACAGCCCATTTTTCTTCCATATCCGCCACCAGCCTGAATTGGGTGCGGGCCCGCTCCAGGTTGTGTTTCGGACGGTGTATCTTAAAATACACATCTCCCTGGAGATAATCGGCAAGGAAGCGCATGCCGCATTCTAGCGTCATGAGCCGGGCTCCGACCGGGAGCATGCGGATTTCCTTTTCCGTCAGGCTGCCTGCGCAGCCTTCCACATACCCCTTCGTGTATATGTCAAACAGGGCCAGATCACAGGAGACCTTGGACAGATCCGTTTCATCTTCCGCAGCGGTACTGGCTCCGAAACGGATGGAATCACCATAGTCATACAGGGCTGAACCGGGCATCACGGTATCGAGGTCGATTACACAGAGACCCTTTCCCGTCCGCGCATCCATCAGAACATTGTTCAGCTTCGTATCATTATGGGTCACGCGGAGAGGAATCTCCCCCTTTGCCAGGGCATCCACAATACAATGGGTATCTTTCTCCCTCTCCAGGACAAATCGGATCTCTTCCGGCACCTCCTTCGCCCTGCCGAAGCGGTCTTCCTCCACAGCCTGTCTGAAATCCGCAAAGCGGCTCGGCGTATTGTGAAAGTTGGCAATCGTCTCATGCAGGTTTGCCGCCGGATATGCTGCAAGAAGCTGTTGGAAATTCCCGAACGCCAGCGCGCTGTTGTAGAAGTCCTCGGGCCCCCTCACGGCGTCCAGGGAAACCGCGTCTTCTATGAACAAATATATCCTCCAGCAGTTTCCGTCTTCATCCGTATAATAGCTTTTTCCCTCCCGGGTCGGGACCACGTTCAGCGTTTCCCGTTCCGGTTCTCCGCCTCTTTCCAGGATTTTCCCACGAAGAAATGCGGTGATGTTTCTGATGTTCTCCATCAGTTCTTCCGTGTTTTCAAACACCGTCCTGTTCATCCGCTGCAGGATATAATGCGTCTCTTTTCCGTCCGCCTCTTTACAGGTAAGCTTTATGGTATCATTGATATGGCCGTTTCCGTATGGCACTGCATCCACGGCCTCTCTCTTTATGCAAAATGCAGGCGCCACCCGCTCCAGAATTTTGTTCTTATCCAGGTTTTCCATTCCTGTTCCCCTCTTTTTTGCATCCATGGTATCCCACAGCCTCCGCCGCCTGGCTTCCGACGTGTCTACGCACCCGCTGCTTTCAGGGCTGCAGCGGGTATGCTGTTTGCCGGATGCAGAAGGTGCGCAGATATATCAGAAATCCGGCGGCGGAGGGCTGGGAAAACGATGCTACAGCACTTTTTCCAATTCTTCAATCACAATTTTTAATGCCTTGATGCGCGCATACTTTTTATCCACGCTTTCCAATACATGCCAGGGCGCATAGGCCGTGCTGGTCTTGGCCATCATCTCATCCACCGCCTCCTCGTAGGCATCCCATTTCTCCCGGTTGCGCCAATCTTCATCGGTGATCTTCCAGCGCTTCTCCGGCGTATTCTGACGTTCATTGAAGCGCTCCAGCTGCGTGTCTTTATCGATCTGCACCCAGAATTTAATCACAATGGCTCCCCAGTCCACCAGTTCCTTTTCAAATTCATTGATCTCATTATAAGCCCGCTGCCAGTCATTCGTACTGCAGAATCCTTCCAAACGTTCCACCATCACCCGGCCATACCAGGTGCGGTCGAAAATGGCGATGTGCCCCGTCTTCGGAAGTCTGTTCCAGAAACGCCACAGGTAGTGACGCGCCTTTTCCCTGGGTTCCGGACTCGCGATTGGGTGCACTTCAAATCCCCTCGGATCCAGACTCTGAATCCTGTGATGCGCTTGATGTTTCCTCCCTTTCCGGCCGCATCCCAGCCTTCATATGCGATGATCAGCGGGATCCGCTTGCGGTACAGACGGTTATGCAGTTCTCCCAATTTCTTCTGCAGGCGGTCAAGCTCCTGCTCATATTCTTCCTGCTCCATCGTCTTGTCCAGCGGAATGTCGGCAAGCTTCGGCATCTTCTTTAACGGGAAGGTATTCTGCAGCAGGGGAACGGCAAGGCTGCTGTTCTCCAACGCCACGTCGATTCCCTGGCACATCATCTCCAGCACCTGCAGCTGCGCCCATTTGCGCGACTGTGCATCGATCAGATACCATGGCGCAGCCGGGACGTTCGTATCGTTCAGATAGCGGTCAAATACCCCCTCGCATTTCTCATAATGCTTATTCTGCCATCTGTCATGCTCGCTCACGCGCCAGCTGGTATCCTTGTCCTCCATCAGCGCATCCAGACGTTTTTTCTGTTCCTTTTCGCTGATATGGAAGAAAAATTTCAGCACCAGATAACCGTTGTCCGTCAGCTGCCGTTCAAACCGTTTCACGCTTTCTATGCGCATGGAATATTCCTTTTCGGAAAGCGAACCGTCCAATACCCCTTTTGTGATCTCTTCCATCCAGCCGCCGTCCAGAAACGTAAATTTGCCCGCTTCAGGTATCTGAATAAAATACCTGTACAGAAACGGCCTGCGCAGCTCCTCTTCCGTGGGCGCGGACATGGTTGCCACCTTAAAGAACCGCGGATCAATGTTGCGGATGATCTTTCCGATCGTGCTTCCCTTTCCCGCAGCCCCCCAGCCTTCAAAGAGAACCAGCACGGGCAGCTTGTGTTCTTTCAGCATCATCTGCTGGGCGGACAGCTTTCTTTTCGCCTCTTCCAGGCGTTCCTGCAGTTCCCCTTCCTGCGGTTTTTCCATTTTGTTGAATTCCTTCAGCATATAACCTCCTTCCCGGCATGTTCTGCCTGCTTTCTTTCATTCCTGCGAAGGCATACGTTCTCTCCGCCTCCGGTCATTCTGTGCCCGATCATAATACGCCTTTTTGGCCGCATACATTTTCTTCTCAGCCATTTTAATCAATGCTTGCAGAGAAGAAACCTGCTCTTCCCGGCTAAACCCGGTTGAGATATAGAATCCCCGCTGCTCCAGCTGCCTTTCCGTTTCGTCAATCAGGCGCCGGATCGTCTCCTCCTCCATATCTATTGCAAAAATCAAAAACTCATCCCCGCCTATGCGGTAGGTATGATCGGAACCGAATCTTGTACGGATTTCCTCCGCCACCGCCTTCAGCATCTCATCTCCTGCTTCATGTCCCTGGCTGTTGTTCAGTTCATGAAGGCCGTTTACATCCATATAAATACATGCCAGCGATGTCTGATACATTCCCGCAATGTCCGGCAGATCCAGTTCATATCTGTTCCGGTTATACAGCCCCGTCAGCAGATCCGTTTCCCCATGCTCTTTCATCGAATAGTAAGAGCGCATATTGTAACAGAACAGGCTGAAGCTGAAGGCCACGCTTTTAAGCAGCGGCAAAACAGCCCGCTTCCTCGCCATATTATAGACGAAAAGAATCCCGCATATGCTTCTTTCTCTGCCTTCTACAGGAACCGCCAGCAGATTCTTAATCCGTTCCGGCTTTTCTTCCTGCCAGACGGCATGGAACTCCTGCGCATCATATGCCGCAAATTCCTCGTGTCCCTCCTCAAAGTATTCCAAAAGACGGCGGATATTCTCCCCCTTCTCAGAAAACTTCCTATGAACGCTTTCGTCTTCCCATTTTCCCCACACAAAAGAATCCTCATTCTCAGAATCACCGGCCATCCAAAAACTGACCCCTTCTGCGGATGCAAGAAGCCCTATCCGTTCTAGGGCTGCTTCTATATTTTCCTGTCTTTCATGTGCATTAAACAACAGCTTTTCCACTTCGTAGATTTCATTTACTGTATCCAGCTGGCGCTGCTTCTCCCGCATCTGTCTGAATATATAGTGCAGCATCCATACAAAATACAGAATGCAGGAAATCACTTCAAATGCCAGGAAAATGCTCAATGCATTCTGAATCTCATTCGCCCGGGCAAAAACAACCGCTTCAGGTACGGACATGGCAAGACGCCAGTCATTGATCTGCATGGGGCAATAATAAAAGTAGAGATAACTCCCTATCGTCCGGGACACAAAGACCACATAGCCAATCTTGCCGTCAATCAAGCCCTGTTTCAGCTGTTCATGATCGTAGCCGGGAGCCATTGGCCGCTCCCCCAGTTCCCAGATATTTCCTGTTCCTCCATGCCAGGTATCCAGCAGGAAGTCTCCCGTTTCACCCTCTATGATATAAACGGCTGCCTGTCCTCCATAGGCCTCCGTCAGGAAATCTTCAGGCAATGTTTCCAGGTCAATAATCCCGTAAAGCATGGCCACCGTTTCACCTTTCCGGACAACGGGCACATAATGGCGCAATATGGGCTTTCCCTCCTCGGTAAGATCCTCCTCTTTCTTCGTGATATGGGCTCCCTGCGCCGCCTCCTTTTCAAAGGAAAGCCGGCCGGCCGCATCTATCCGCTCTCCTCCCTGCGTGATGACAGAGTCATCCGGCAGAAGCAGTTCCACCCGTGACATCATCCCCAGCGCAGAATAAGAATCCAGCACTTCCCACATTTTAGGAGAATCCAGTTCATCATATGTGGCGATCAGGTCCGCCAGAAGTTCCAGAAGTTCTCTGTCACCTTCCATATGAAATTCTATGCTGGCAGCCAGTCCTTCCGCCTCTTTTGCGAGATCGTCGAAACTCTTTTCTTCCTCCATGCGGTTGATCCTTTCTGAAGCAAAAAAGGAAGCCCCTACTATAAAAAGGATCAAAACAGCAGTCACCCACATCGGCATCTGCAGATATCGTTTCCCTCTTTTTTTCTTATCTACTTTTTCCATAGGCCTTTTCATTTTTCTTCTGTGCAGTCCCAATCCTGCTCACCAATTTATTGTAATAGTATTATACTCTTGTATGGTTCAATCAACAAGAAATTGTTCCTGCCAATCCGTTTTCGTATAGCCTGGCATGCTGCAATATGATATGATAAGTCCATACTTACCCGCCAAATTCCAGCGGCACCTGCCGGCTCCTATACACTTCCGGCATTTTCTTTTCAAAGACTGCATTTTAAGAAAGGAGCATCCAAGATGAAACCTACAGACCGTATTTCCGGAAGAACCGTTCTGTCTTGTTCCCCGCACAGGAACTTGTCCCTTTCTACCGTCGTGTCTCTCACCCTGGCCGTCTCTCTTTTCTTTGCGGGCTGTTCTTCTCCTTCTGAAACGGGAGCGGTGCAAGAGACAGCTTCCCTGCAGAAGGAACTCGTGGAAACAACCGAAATCGCTGCGGAAACCACTTCCGCAGCGCTTCCGCTCTCTTCCCCGCCCCAGCTGACCCTGACCGATTCCCTTTCCAGTCTGTATAACCCTTTCACGCTGGATTCCGGTTCCTATGAGTGGTCGGTTCTGGAGCAAAAGGAGATCCAATCCGTCATCGCCTGCGGCGCGTCCGCCCTGGATCTGCCTCCGGAAACAGAAGCCCTGCCGGTCACGGAATACCAGCAGCTGGAGGGCACTCCCTATTTGGTATCCTGTTCCATCTCACCCGATCGGATCTTGCTGCGGGAGTGGGATGCCGCCGATCTGGGAAATGCCGGTGCAGAGCCGCTCCATGAAACAGAATCCGAGGATGTCTCTCTCATCCATCTGCAGCCGGGACGCGTCTATGAACTCACCGCAACCTGGGATGAGGGGAAGAAAGAAGAGCGCTCTTTCTTTGGGGAAGCTTCCTACTGCTTCCTCACAAAATAAAACCCGCTCAGCAGAAGAGCGGGACATGAAAATCATTCGTACAGCGGCGCTGCGGGATAGTTTGTCCCTCGTTGTCCGCCAAACGGTATTAGATAAGGAAGGAAACATCATGAACATTCAGATTTGTAAGAATGTGAAAGAAGATGCCGCTCTCCGGCACAGCTTTAACGCTCTGGCCGGGGAGACCTTCGGGCTGGACTTCGAGCCCTGGTATCAGTACGGCTATTGGGGGGAAAGGTATATCCCCTATTGTGCCGTCCATGAGGGGCAGGTGGTCGCCAATGTGTCCGTCAATCTCATGGATTTTTCCGCGGAAGGAAGTCCACATCGCTTTCTCCAGCTTGGCACGGTCATGACCAAACCGGCCTTCCGCCGTCAGGGATTGTGCCGCCGCCTGATGGAAGAAATCGAAAAAGACTGGACGGGATATGCCCAGGGCATTTATCTGTTCGCCAACAATACTGTGCTGGATTTCTACCCCCGTTTTGGGTTCACGCGCATGGGAGAGACCAAGTATACCCGCTCCCTTTCCGTCTGCAGGCAGGAGGATGTATCCGACTCCAAAAAACGGCCCTCTTCCCCCGCGCTTTCCTCTCCTTCCGGCAGGGGCGCAGCGAGGAAGGTGAATATGGATACAAAGGAGGGACGGGACGCGCTCTGGTGTGCGGTCAGGGACAGCGCCGATAACGGAAGCTTTGCCATGCGAAACAACCCGGGCCTCGTCCTGTTTTACGCCACTTCCTTCATGAAAGACCAGGTCTATTATCTGCCGGAAGCCGATGCCTATATCATAGCAGAGGTTGTGGAGGATACCCTCTGCCTGGACGGCATTTTCTCCCCGGTTCCGCTCGATCCCTTGACGGCTGCCCTCGCTCTGGGAAGCTCTTGTTCCCGGCTTGAGCTGGGCTTTGCCCCTTCGGATCCGGAAGGGTATGAGACATCTCCCCTTTGGGAGGATGACGACGCCCTCTTTGTCAAAGGCGAGATCCTGCTGCCGCGCGCTGCACGCTTTCCCATCCTTTCCCATGCGTGAAAACGGCATGCAGGAAGCGCTGCGCCGCGCCCTTCAGTCCGGCACGCCCTCCGGCTGTGCGGCGATCACCTTTACATCCTTTTCCGCAAAAGCGGCGATCACTTTTTCCGGAATATGCCAGTCCGTAATCAGCACGTCCACCCCATCCGGCGGGGCGATGAGCACCATGGAATCGTCCCCATATTTTGTATAGTCCATGAGCATGAATTTCTCTTTGGATACGGACAGGATCTTCTGTTTCAGCTCCGCTTCCCCCATCGTAGGCGTGGAGAAACCGCGTTCCGCCGTATAATGATTGCCGCTTATAAAGCCTTTGTCAAAAAACAGGTTGGACAGCGCCTGTTTTGCCAGATAGCCCACGCAGGAATAAATGTTGGTGCGCAGTTCCCCTCCGATGAGAATGCTGTGGATGTCCTCCGCTTTGGCCAGTTCCATGGCTACGCGGAGATTGTTCGTGCAGGGCAGGATGTTCCGCTTCCCTCCGGCCGTGATGAGTTTCGCCAGCTCCAGCGTGGTGGTCCCGCTGTCCAGAAAAACCGCTTCCCCATCCCGGATGCATGCATAGGCTTCCCGGGCTATGGCGCGTTTTTCTTCGATCTGCCGCACTTCATTCTCCTGATGGGAAAATTCCCGCAGGGAACCATAGGCGCTCACCGCGCCTCCCCAGGTCCGCTTCAGCACCCCTTCCTGCTCCATGCCCGACAGAAGCTTTCGTACCGAAACTTCCGAAAGCAAAAATGCCTCGCTCAGTTCCGCAACCGATATGGAAGATCTGCGCTGCAGCTGATCCAATATATATTTTTTCCGTTCTTCCTGATTCATCCCATTTCTCCATCTTGTAACAGTTCAGACGGGTCTGGACTGTTTCTTCGTCTTTCCTCGTTTTGACCATTATATACGCCCCCGCCGGGCATTCGCAACCACTTTCTTTTTTATTTCAACTTTTTTCATTTCTATTTCGTTTTTACTTTCATTTTGGTGGACAACTGGCAAAAACTGCACTATAATGAAGCCAGCAAAAACAAATATCCAAAACAGATCTGTATCAGATTGAAGGAGGAACCCATGATTATCGACAGCATGAAACTAAACGGGCCCTGTTCCTGCGGCAGGGAACATCATATGGTCACCCGGGAAGCGGTCATCGAATCCGGATGCATAAACAAGCTGGATGAATACGCCGCCAAATATCATCTGACCGGCAGACGGGCCGTCATCTATGATGAAAATACCTACCAGGCCAAGAACGTCGTTCATCCGAAAGCCGACCAGGAGATCATTCTGAATCCGGAGAATCTCCATGCCAATGAGATCGCGGTTGGAATGGTACAGGAACAGTTGCAGGAAGGGATCGATTATCTGATCGCTATAGGAAGCGGCACCATCCATGATACGACCAGGTACTGCGCCAACGAAAGAGGCATTCCTTTCATCTCCTGCCCCACGGCTGCAAGCGTGGACGGCTTCTGCTCCACCGTGTCCGCCATGACCTGGAAAGGATATAAAAAGACCATGCCCGGCGTAGCCCCTGTCTTTGTGCTGGCCGATATCGATATCATCAAAGAAGCGCCCCTTTATCTGGCGCTCTCCGGCGCAGGGGACATCTTCGGAAAATATACCGCGCTGGCGGACTGGAAGATCGCCCATGCCCTCACTGGCGAATATTTCTGCCCGGTCATCGAGAAAATGACCCGGGATGCGGTGGAAGCGGTCTATTCCTGCTGCCTGGGACTGAAAGACGGCGATGAAAAGGCCTTTGAACAGCTCACCTACGCGCTGATCCTCTCAGGCCTTGCCATGCAGCTTATGGGCAATTCCCGCCCCGCTTCCGGATGCGAACATCACATTTCCCACCTGATCGAGATGGGGCCGGATGCCTTTGCGTTCCGCTCCAATGCGCTCCATGGGGAAAAGGTGGGCGTGGGCACCATCCTGGCCTCAAAAGCCTATCACAGGCTGGCCCAGGTGGAAGATATCGCCCCCCATGTCCGCCCCTATTCCTTCCTTCCCGAGGACGAAGTGCGCAGCTTCTATGGGGAAAAGCTCTATCCCTCTATCCAGGAGGAAAACAAAGCGGACTGCATGGCGGATGTAACGCCGGAAATGCTCATCCAGGCCTGGCCTGCGATCCGCGAGATCATATCCGCCATCCCTTCCTCTGAAGAATTATATGACCTGTATTCCCGGATCGGAGCCAAAAAGACCCTCGCCGACATCCAGGCACCGGACGAAGCGCTGCCGCAGCTGCTGCACTATTCTCCCAGCGCGCGCAATCGCCTGACGCTGATGCGCACCGCATGGATGCTGGATATTCCCCTGACGGACGAGTAAAGGCACGCGTGGAAATACGTTTTCTTTAAACATATGAATGCACAAGGGGCGGAACCCCAGCCGGAAAGGCCGGCGGGTTCCGCCCCTTATCATGGAACAGCGGGCGAAAACACGCGCCCGTTGTTTTCAATTTTATTAGAACCTGCTTCTGCGATCCGTCTCCGGTTTCGGAAGCACCACCTTGTCCAGGTGCCACAGTTCGTCCACATATTCCTGAATCGTACGGTCAGAACTGAACTTGCCGCTGCATGCCACGTTGAGGATCGCGCTTCTGGCCCAGGCTTTCTCATCCCTGTAGAACGCTTCAATCCTGCGCTGCGCTTCCGCATAGGGCTTGAAATCCTTCAGGATGAAATACATATCCGCTTTTGCCGTGCTCTGGGTATTGAGCAGGGAATTATACAGCGGGCGGAACAGCTCCGTATCGTAGGGCGCAAAGGTTCCGTTAATCAGCTGCATCAGCACTCTGCGGATGTCCGGATCATTGTTGAAGATATCCATGGGATTATATCCGCCGTAATTCTCATACTGAATCACCTCATCGGAACTCAGACCGAAGATCACCGCATTCTCCGCTCCCACTTCTTCCACAATCTCCACATTCGCTCCGTCCATGGTGCCCAGGGTGATGGCGCCGTTGAGCATGAATTTCATATTGCCGGTGCCGGAGGCCTCCGTGCCCGCCAGGCTGATCTGCTCGGACACTTCGCTGGCCGGCATCAGCCGTTCACTGGTGGTGACG
>USKC01000071.1 GCA_900555195.1 uncultured Lachnospiraceae bacterium | reverse complement strand
CGCCGGGCTGAAAGAATAGGTTCCCTGCCCCATGAAAAGCAACGCTCACCCCATATGAAAAGTAACAAAATAACTGAAAAAGGGCTTGCATAAACAGCGTACACCGGGTATATTTTTAGGTAGATCGCAAGAGGGAAGGGGGGAAGAAGATGCATGAGTATGATGAGGCTGTTTTAATGTGTTTCCTTCAGAATCAGAGTAAGCTCTTTCCTGAAGAGGATGTGGCTTCCAGCTTGGAAGAGGCGGAAGCATTCCTGGAAGAATGCATGGCGGTGGTTGTGGATTCTCCGGAAGAGGTGCGGGAGTACTTTGAGGAAGAGGGTGTGGACACGGAAGGCGCGAACCTGGATGAACTTCTGGAAGCGGACGAAGTGTTTGAAATAGGTGATGGCAGATATCTGATCGTAGAGGGATAAACCAGTTGTGAGGGCCTGACGCTTATGCGCGGGCAAAGGAAGAGCCGGCGGGCACGCCGGATAGGTTGGGAGATAAGGGTAAGCAAAAAACTGCGGAACCGCGGTATTTTTGCTTACCCTTTTTGTATGGGAACGCTGCTGCGGTTCAGATGGGACAAATGCAGGGGAGGTTGAACTTCCGTTGCGTTTCTATTGAGGAAGAGTTGAGGAAAAACGCTTATACTGCTTTCTGGCATTGTATTGGAAAGGAGCTGTTATGAAAAAATTGAAACTGACAAAAAAGAAGCTGATCGCACTGGTGGCCGTGATTTTGATCCTGGTGCTGATCATCACGATGGCGGTTAGCGCAGGAGGAGGCAGCAGCTACCAGGAAATGGCTGTATCAGAACGGGATATCGTATCCTATCTGGAATTCTCCGGAAACATTGAGGCCTCCGAAACTTCTACACTGTACTCCAAAGTCGGCGCGCAGGTGGTTGAGGTTAAAGTAGAAGAAGGAGACCAGGTGGAAGCCGGGGACGTGATTGCTGTATTGGACAGCGATGACGTGGAGTATAATATCGCCTTGCAGGAGGAAAACCTCAAGCAGAGCGAACTGACGGACTCTTATAACATTAAGGATAGCCAGACCAGCCTGGATCAGCTGAATGAGCAGCTTTCCCAGGGGCTGAATTCCACGCTGAACGCTTCCCAGACCACGCTGCTTCAGGCGCAGGAAAGCTATCAGAGCGCTGTGGAAAGCTATAATAAGGCAAAGGCGGAGTTAGAGGCGGGAACCACGGACTCTGTGGTGACGGCCAGGCAGAATCTCAGCTCAGCCCAGGCATCCTATGATTCAGCGGTGGCCCAGCATGACGCGATGATGATTACGGATGAGGCATTGGCAACCTACGCAGTGACCCTGAGCAATGCCCAGGAGACCTACGACAATGCGGTGGAAGCGGCCGAACAGGAAGTGCAGGATTATTATGACGCCATGGTGACCGCGGAAGAAACCCTGGCCGATGCGGAGCGGGATTATCAGACTGCCGAACTGTCCGTGGATCAGAATGTGGAAAATACAGAAGACAGTCTGGAACGGACGCAGGCGCTGGCATCCCAGGAGAGCACGCGGATGGAAATCGAACATCTGAAAGAATCACTGGAAGATTATACGATTACGGCGCCGATCAGCGGTTATGTGACCTCACTCAGCGTCGATGCGGGTGACTTTGTGACCAGCGCGGGCCAGGTGGCGGTGGTGACCAGCTTTGATACCATGCAGGCGTCCGTGAAAATTAATGAATATGACGTGGCGCAGGTAAAAGAAGGGGACAGTGTACAGGTTCATGTAAACGCCCTGAATAAGGATTATGAGGGAACGATCGCCAGCATCGCGAAAGAAGCGACGGTGGAGAATGATGTTTCCTATCTGGATGCTGTGGTTGAATTCGCGGCGGATGATGAAATCCGCGGCGGCCTCAGCGCAGAAATCCGGCTGATCAAGGAACAGGCAACGGACGTTCCTGCGCTTCCTGAAAATGTGATTTCATATGATACGGATAATACGGCCTATGTATACATAAGAGGAGAAGGCGGTAAAGAGACAAAACAGCAGGTGACTCTGGGCGTTTCAGACGGCACCTGGGTTGAGATTACGGATGGGCTGAGCGTAGGTGATACGATCCTTTACCAGCCTCAGCCTTCCTATGCGGCAATGCCTGCGATGGCCGCGCAATAGGAGGTGCCGGATGGGAAGAGAGATTCTTTCAATGAAGGGGATCGTGAAGCAGTATGTTGTGGGCGGAGAGGTCTCAACGGTGCTGAAAGGAATCGACTTGACTGTGGAAGAAGGGGAGTTCTTGGCTGTCCTTGGACCCTCCGGTTCAGGCAAATCCACGCTGATGAACATCATCGGCTGTCTGGATGTTCCCACATCGGGAGAATATATTCTGGCAGGCCGGCAGATCGCGAGCCAGGATGAAAAAGCCCTGGCAAAGATCAGAAATGAGGAAATCGGATTCATTTTCCAGTCCTTTTTCCTGATGCAGCGCCAGACTGCCCTGCAGAATGTGAAAATGCCCCTGATTTACGCGAACATGCCGGAACGGGAACAGACGGAACGGGCGAAGGAAATGCTGCGCAGGGTGGGGCTGGAGGATAAGATGTATTATTATCCTAATCAGCTTTCCGGCGGACAGCAGCAAAGGGTTGCCATTGCGCGGGCCATGAGCAATAACCCGGAAATTCTGCTTGCGGATGAGCCAACGGGCGCGCTGGATCAGAAGACCGGAAAACAGGTGATGGAGCTTTTCCATAAAATCAACGCGGAGGGCAGGACGATCATCATGATTACCCATGATGCGCATATTGCCGCCCAGGCGAAGCGAATCGTCAGGATTCTGGATGGAAATATCGGAGAAGGAGGGACGGAAGATGCATAATCTGGGGATCATTAAGCAGAGCATAGAGCTGTCCTGGGAGAACATCCGGAGCAATAAGATGCGGACCTTCCTGACGACGCTGGGAATCATCATCGGTGTGACCGCGGTCATCTCCCTGATTACCATAGTAAACGGCGTAATCGCTACGGTGATGGATGAATTTTCATCACTGGGAGCAGGAACGCTGACCGTATCCATATCCGGAACCCCGCTGAAATCAGGGCTGACGGAATCAGATCTGGAGGAACTGGAAGCGCTGGATAATGTGGAGGGAATTTCCCCATCCGTGAGCCTTGACGGGACGGCGGCCAGAAACCAGACGCTGTTGGAACACGTCTCCATCCAGGGGAAAAGTGACTATCACTACCACGGAAAGGATCTGATTACGGCAGGCCGGGCTCTTAACCGGCTGGATGTGGAGACAGAAAGTTATGTGTGTGTAATTGATCAGGACATTGCGGACAGTTTGTTTGCCGGAGAGAATCCAGTGGGACAGATTCTGACACTGAATGGGGTGAGTTATACAGTGATCGGCCTAGAGGGCAGTAATTCCGATCTGATGGCATCGATGTCCGGCTTCGGAAGCGTTTCTGACGGTACGGTTACTATTCCATATACGACAGCGGGCAAAATGGAAGGAGGACGAAGCATCCGGAGCCTGGAGATATATATTGAAAATACGGATTATACTGATCAGTTAGTGACCGAAGTGGAGGGAATCCTCAGCTTGGCTTTTAACGGAGAGGAGGACAGTTATAGCGTATTTGCCATGGACAGCCTCCTTGATACCATGAATAGCATGATGGGAACTTTTACCTATATGCTTGCAGGAATCGCTTCTATCGCTTTGCTGGTAGGAGGAATCGGGATCATGAATATGATGCTAGTATCCGTATCGGAGAGAACCAAGGAAATCGGGCTTCGTAAGGCCATGGGAGCGGATCCGGGCAGAATACAGATGCAGTTTCTGATTGAAGCGATCTTTCTGTCCCTGCTTGGAGGTTTGATTGGCGTGGTACTTGGGCTGCTTCTATCCTTTATAGTGGCGATGCTTCTGGATACAGGCTTTGTATTTTCAGCATCTGCGGTAGCGCTGGGAATGGGATTTTCCATGGCGGTGGGGGTTGTATTTGGCTGGGCACCGGCAAGAAAGGCAAGTAGGCTCAGCCCGATTGACGCACTTCGCAGTGAATAAAGGATGGACGCATGCGAATCCACGCATGCGAATCCACGCATGCGAATCCACGCATGCGAATCCGCACGGAAAGGGTGAAAGAAAGGGCTTTCACCCTCCCGGGTTTTGAACGCGCGTTTTAGCGCAGATAGGAGCAAATATGTTGAGAAAAAGTGAATGTGAAAAATGGATGCGGGACCTTGGAATGGGCCCGGAAGAAGCAGAAAAGAAGGAAGCCGGAACAAACGGAGCAAACAGAAAGGCAGGCAGAAGAGGCGGAGCGTTTGGGCGTCCGGCGTCATGGCTGGCATTGGGACTGGCCCTGTCGGTTCTGACCGCCGCCCTGCCGGCTGCACCTGTGATGGCAGCGGAAGGAAACATTCAGATTCAGGAGGATGCGGTGACGCTTTCCCTCCAGGAGACGGCTTCTGTGAAAGTGGATTACAGCAGTGTGCCGGGAGGCTTTTCTGATCTGGGCGTGGTGGTTGCGGATGGCAGCATCGCCGCGGCTGCGCTGGCGGATGAGGGGAATGGTTCTGCCCGGCTGACGCTGGCAGGATTGGGAATGGGCAGCACGGTTGTGGCCGTGTACAGGATTTCCAACGCCGCTGTGGTGGATTATGTGACGGTGCGCAGCGGAATGGCGGAAGAAGGAGGCGTCTATACCCAGATGGAGGGTAGTTCGCTCGTCACGGTCTATGAAGACCGGCTGATTTACTATAACAGCATCATGAATGGAAGGAATGGAGCTGCTATGGCGGTTTCAGGACTGGCGGTGGAGCGTGAAAGCGGGCTGGACTGCCTGAAAGTGACAGGACAGCTGCAGGCGAATGACAGTAAGACGCCTGGGATGAATACGTTCTATGCGAATTTCTATGACGCTGCAGGGAGCCTGATTAAGAGACGGGCATATTACTGCAGACAGCCTGTTTCAGGCAATGTGCTGACGCTGGAATGGTACATCCCGGAAGGATGCACCTCGATCGTCCTGGAGTAGATACAGATCCCAGCCGTGCGCTGTGTTACGATTTATCCGAAGAAGGCAGAGTAACTGTGAAGGCGGTTCCTCTGCCTTCTTCGCTTTTCACTTCAATGTAACCGTTGTGGAGAAGCACGATGCGCTTGGTGAGCGTCAGCCCCAATCCATTGCCCTGTGTGGAATGTGCCGGATCCGCTTGATAGAACCGGTCGAAGATGTGGGAAAGAACCTGCTGACTCATGCCGATGCCGCTGTCGGAGATTACCACCTGGACGGTTCCCTCCTGCTGTGTCAGCCGAATGCCGATTGAGCCGTGGGCAGGGGTGAATTTGATAGCGTTCTGAATGAGGTTCTGCCAGACATGGGCGAGGAGAGCAGGATTTCCGTACAGATCCACGCTTTCCAGATCAATGTCCAGTTCCAGTTCTTTTTGGGTCCACTCCGTTTCAAACAGAAGGATGGTCTGCCGCAGCTGTTCATCCAGGGAAAACGTCTCCTGAGAGTTGTTGATCTCCTGATTTTCCAAGCGTGAGAGCAGCAGAATGTTACCTGTCAGCGTTGAAAGACGTTTGGTATTATACAGAATTTTGGAAATATAAGTCTGACGTTTATCCAGAGAAAGGGCCCGATCCTGCAGAAGCATTGCATAGCCTTCTATGGCGGAGAGCGGTGTTTTAAATTCATGGGATACATTGCTGATAAAATCTGTACGGAAGGTCTCTATTCCGGCAAGCTCCTGTGCCATGACGTTAATGCTGTGCGCCATGGCGTTGATTTCATCGGTGAGATTTCCCTCAGACACCCTGACGCTGAAATCGCCCTTTGCCATTTTCTGGGCAGCCTCGTTCATCTCAAGAAGAGGGCGCAGCATCTTGCGGATCACGATGCAGGTCAGAATGGTGCCCACGGAAAGGCTCATGAGGGCGAAAAGCAGCAGCAGATTCTGCGGATGAATGTCACGGATGATACCGCAGCGGACAAGCGCAAATGTGATGATGATTATAACCGCCATGGTAGCCAACATGGTCAGAAAAACGGAAAAAGAAATAAGGAATAGAAGCTTCAGCTTTCCCTTGGACATCATTTTTTTACCCCCTTATATCCCAGTCCGCGTACCGTTACGATTTCAAAATCCGGATTTTCTTTGAAGCGTTCCCGCAGCCGGCTGATATGCACCTCCAGCGTGTGCGGATCTGCCTCGGAATCGGGCCCCCATAGTTCGTCCATAATCTGCCGGCGTGTGAAGATGCGATTGGGAGAGGACAGCAGGCGAAAAAGCAGCAGAAATTCCCGCTGCGGAAGGAGCACATCTGACTGCTGGCTGCTTACCGTCAACGTATCACAGTCCAGCACCGTGCCCCCGATGGTAATGCGGCGTTCATTGATGATCTGCGACCGGCGCAGCAGGGCTTCCACCCTCCAAACCATCTCATTCACATCGATGGGCTTTACCATGTAATCATCTGTGCCTGCGCGGAATCCGGTCCGCTTGTCCTCAAGGCCGTCTCTTGCGGTGATGACCAAAATCGGCATGTTATAGTTGGCGCCGCGCAGCTGCCGGATTAATTCAAAACCGTCCATCCGAGGCATCATCACATCTGAGATAATCAGATCCACATAGCTGTGCTCCAGCATTTCCAGCGCTTCAGCACCGTCCGCTGCAGGCAGAGGCAGATACCCATGATCGCTGAGCACGGCACAGAACAGCTCTCTCAATTCCACATCATCTTCCACAACCATTATACGAAACATCAGAAACGATTTCCTCCTACGATACTGTCTGCATTCATCCTACTTCCTATACCTCAACATAATCTCAACGAAAAGTCAACCGTGTACCAGGCCAACCGCCGCCTTTTGCCCCGCGCGGCCGTACAGGGCAATGCTTTCCTCCCAGGCGTCTGTCCTTCGCAGCAGCAGAAGGGGCGGCAAGGCCCGGCCGGATTTCTTTTCCCGCAGGCCGCCTCAAAAATTGGCTGTTTCTAAACTTTGCATGCGAAAGCCCCATCTGCATGGTGGCTGAACTCCGCCCTGACGGGCGTCAGACAACGCCGCAGCGGCACGGAAGAATGTATCCGCATCCCTATATACATGCACAGGAGGTTCGTTATCATGATATGCTATATTCTTCTGTTATTTTTCCTGCTTCTTTTCGGCGCAACTTTCTGTGAGCCGGGAGATTTTCAGGAGGCTCATTTTACCAAAAGCTATGAACTTCCTCTGAGAGGATTCCTCACTCTTGTGATCGTCTATCATCATCTGTCCCAGTATCTTGGAATTGTGAGCGCATTTCCCATCTTCTGGGAAATAGGAACGCTCTGTGTTTCTGTATTCTTTTTCTATTCCGGATATGGGCTTATGAAGAGCGCTGCAGAAAATCCCGCTTATTTCACGCACTTTTTCCGCAGAAGGTATCTGCACATATTCCTGCCCTTTTTCCTGTGCAATCTGCTCTATCTGGCTGTTTATTATGCGGCCGGAGACCGGTTTTCCCCTTCTCTGTTTCTGCAGTACCTGTTAGGGATTCGCCTCATCAATCCACAGTCCTGGTATATTCTGGTGATCGCCCTGTTCTACCTCGTTTTCTATCTGTGCTTCCATCTGGTGCACCATCGGATAGGAAGCCTGTTTCTGTTATTGCTGTTTCAGCTTTTTTACCCTTCATTCTGCATCATAATGGGAAAACAAAGCAACTGGCTGCAGGGAGAATGGTGGTTTAACACCACATTCCTTTTCTTGATAGGTGTTCTGACGTCGCAGTTTGAACCCATCCTCATGCATGCTGCGAAAAAATATTATACCCCGCTGCTTGTTCTTGCCACGCTTTCCTTTTTTTGTGTATATCCTGCTTCCGTACGGATCTGTTCGCAGAAAGAAGCGCTTCTGCCCTTTTCCACGCTCTCCATAAAAGCGCTTTCCGAACCCCTTCTCTGTTTTATGTGGAGAACCCTCGCTGCCTTCAGTTTTAACTTCTTTCTTTTCCTTTTCACATTCAAGATCCGCTTCTCCAATCCCTTCCTCATCTTTCTGGGACAGCATTCCCTGGAACTCTATCTTTCCCACGGGCTTTTCCTGGAATTGTTCCGCAGACAAGAACTGTATCCGGGCAATGACTTTCTATATACGCTCTTCGTGCTTCTCTTTTCCCTGTTGTCCGCCTGGCTCCTTCATCGGACTTTTCGGCTGTTGTCATTTAGCAAATAAGTTTCAAACGGAAGTTTCCGCAGTATCTGCAAATTGAAGGCATACAACTGCGCCGGCCCAGTAGGTTCTTTCCTTTTTCAAAAGCCCCGTATCCGGATCTATGCTAAATACGATCAGATTATCGCTGTCCAGATTTGCCACGATCATCCAGTTTCCGGAAGGAGAGATCTGAAATCCGCGCGGATTAAGGCCATAGGAAGGGACTTGCCCGATTCCTTTAAGCAGTCCGTTCTCCACCACTTTAAAGATCCCGATGCTGTTCTTTCCCCGGTTTCCTACATACAGATATCTTCCATCAGGAGAGAGCAGAATTCCTCCCACCAGATTTTCCTTTTCCTCTTTCTCCTCGCCGTGAGCTCTGCCCCCATCTTTTCTTTCTTCTGTGGATAACGCTTCTTTTTCTTCGGAAGGCAGGCTGCAGATAAGATCCGATGCTGCCAGAACAATCGCTTCTTCTTCCTCTCCACCGGACTTCTGCCATTTTATAATAGCAATCTGATTGGAAAGTTCACAGGATACATAGACAACCCCGCCTTCCGTTGTTTCCTTTCCAAAAGCCAGGCTTCTCGGCCCTCTTCCGGCAGGCAGACGAAGCATGGCAGCCGCCTTCGGCCTTCCTTCTTTATCCCGATCCCGGATCCCACCCTCCGCATCCAGCCTGTACACGGTTACCTCATCTGTCCCCAGATCCGTTATCCACAACCATTGCCCATTTACAGCACTGCTATGCACATGGGGTTTCTCCTGCCTTATGGGATTCATTCCCGGACGCGGCTGTTCCTGCGCTGCATGTACGATCTGTCCGTCCATATATGCCAGGCTTCCGTCCTCTCCGGTCATAAAACTGCTCGCATTGCCGCCGTTATAATTCGCCGTATATACATGTCTTCCGCTTCCGTCACAATTTACATGGCAGGGCGCAGCCCCCATAACGGGAAGCGTGTTCATAAAGCGCAGTTCTCCGTTTTCCTTTACCGCAAAAGAGCTGAGCGCGCCTCCCTTCGTCCCCTCATAATCATCCAGTTCATTTACTGCATAAAGCATCCGTCCATCCGCGGAAAAAGTCAGCCATGAGGCGTTTTTAACGTCCGCATAACTCGCTTTTTCTTCCAGTTCCCCTGTTTTCTCATCAAAAAGAAAACACTGAATTCCCTTTCCGTTTCCCAGGTAGATGCTTCCATCTCCGGTAAGGACGGGCGCATTGTAGCTTCCTGTGTACAGCCTGACTTTTGTACGGGTATCTTTTTCCATCTCTTCCATAAACCATTCTCTCCTAACTTGAAACGGGCTGTTTTCTTATTCCTCCGCCACTCTGTACAGATACGCGTTCCCCTTCTTCCCAACCCGTTCCACCACATGGACATAATTCAGAATATGAAGCGTCATCTGCGCCAGCGGAGGGCGGATATGAGCTGCCTGCGCAAACTGTCTGACCGTAAACGGCTCCTCAAGTTCATAAGGTACGAACTGCATGTAGTCCTGCGGGCAGTCCACGCATACTTCCTCCACAATCCGCAGAGGAACGCGGTCATATCTGGATGAACCCTTTTTCTTGTCCCGGCTCCATCCGTTTAAAAGGCGGTATTCCTCCATATCTGTGAGAACCAGTTTCAAATGCAGGTTTTTATCCAAAAGATAATTCTTAATTCTATAAAGTTCTTTAAAGGCCATATAAGGGTTGCCTTTTAAGGGAGACTTTCTCGGGACGCTGCCTTCCCCGCTTTCCTCATCAATCCAGATCAGCCATTTTTCATGAGGGATCGGATAGATGACCGTTACGGGATATAAAGGCAGAAAATGCGCCAGTTTATCCCGCATCCGGTCAAAACTTCTCGTCTGTATTTCCAGAATCTCGCTGCCCGTATAAATATCCGCCACATATCCCTCGATCGGGATTTCATGCATATCCTCATCCGGCGCATAATAATATTTTAAGACCGCATGCACCGTTTTCTCAGAAAGCGTTCCGATCCCATGCCCATCTCTTCTCTTTCCTATAATTTTCTCTCTCGCTCCAAGAAACCGTTCTTCTTCTGTCACATCAACTCTTCCTTTATTTAACCAAAAAAAGTTTGCCTTTTTACCCGCTTGTATTTATACTATATGTAAAGTATCTTTTATGCTGCATAAAGCGGCGGAAAGGAGTGCCCTATGCAAATGATTCTTGCTATCGTGCACAATGAAGATGCACCCTTACTCTTAAATGAACTGAATGAAAAAAGGTATTATGTTACAAAGCTCGCAACCACGGGCGGTTTCCTGCAAAAGGGTAATACTACGCTCCTTCTGGGCCTTGAAGACGAACAGGTGAATGATGTAATAGAAATCATTAAGCAGCATTCCGGTAGACGCCAGCAGATCATGTATACGCCTCCGGCACCGTCTAACAGCAACGTATACAATTCCATTTCTTCCGTCCCGATTAAGGTCGAGGTGGGAGGCGCTACGGTATTCGTTCTTCCGGTAGAAGGATATCTGAAGCTCTGAAAGATCAACCGGATTTTTCATATCAGCTATGAACCTAAGAATAATGACAGCCGGCCATCCGATTCCCACAAAGCAGATGGCCGGCTTTTCTATTCGTCTGCATCCCAGCTGGCTGCATCCGTTCCTCCGGGCTGCATCAGTCCGGCCAGGGCGGAACGTCATGTAAGGCTTTCATACGCCTCTCTGATCCGTCCAGCGATCGCCTCCATTTCGGCAAGTTCCTCTTCATAGTTTTCTTCCGTAATCAGGTAATTTCCTTCCTTCATTTCCTCTACCATCCGCTGATTGATCTGATCGCTGAAATGGATCGGATCCATATAGAGATCCAGATTCAGGATAATCTCCTCTTCATTCTGGAAATAATACAGCTTCACATTCTCATATCCCATCAGCCTTTCCATGGATGCGCGCGCCGCATACAGGCTCTGTTCCAGCTGTCCTGTCCGGATCATATTATCCCACCACAGCAGGGAATAGGGCGGATAGAAAATATAGAATTCTGTCTCCGGATGTTCCTTTACCATGCGCTCCAGAATATCCACATTCCTGTCAATCATTTCCTGGTAATCCGAAGCTTCTACCTCTTCAGATACTGATTCAGGACGTTCATAATGGCTGAGCGCTTCTTCCTTGGAGAAAACTTTATACTGTGACCAGTTATAGGAGTTTCCTTCATCATAATCATCCAGAAAAGTTTCTGCGATCATATATGGAATATCTTCAAAGATCACATCTTTATTGAGCACATAGTTCACATCATTAAAAGGATTCTCGTCATACAGATACAGGGGCAGGCTTTCATCCGGAAACTGTATATCCGGATCCCCGGACAAAGCGAATAGATCCAGGCTGTAGAAAACATTCTGAATCTCATGGGTTTCATAAGCGGCCTCAATATAATAATCCAGCTGGG
>USKC01000070.1 GCA_900555195.1 uncultured Lachnospiraceae bacterium | reverse complement strand
AGGGTGAAAGACAGTTCGCAAGGGATAATAAGTCCCTCGGACAGTTCAGACTGGATGGAATTCCTCCGGCACGCCGCGGCGTTCCGCAGATCGAGGTTACATTTGATATTGATGCGAACGGCATCGTGAATGTATCCGCTAAGGATCTGGGCACCGGAAAGGAACAGCACATCACCATCACGGCTGGATCCAACATGTCCGAAGAGGATATCAATAAGGCTGTAAAAGAAGCGGCTGAATACGAAGCGCAGGATAAGAAGAGGAAAGAAGCGATCGATACGAGAAACGAAGCGGATTCTTTCGTGTTCCAGACCGAAAAGGCACTGGAAGATGTGGGAGATAAGCTTCCTGAATCCGATAAAGCCACTGTTCAGGCAGATCTGAATGCGCTGAAAGCGCTGCTGGATCAGACCAAGGATCAGGAGATGACCGAATCTCAGGTGGCTGATATGAAGGCTGCACAGGAAAAACTGATGCAGAGCGCCCAGTCCCTGTTCTCCAAGATGTATGAACAGGCACAGCAGGCAGGCGGCGCAGCGGGAGCTAATATGGGAGGCAACGCCGGAAGCGCGGATGCCAATGCCGCTCCGGAAGACGATGTGATTGACGGAGACTTCAGAGAGGTATAAAATAGAACCCGCGAACGGCTGCAGAGACCTGGCGGAAGGTTCTGCCGGTCTGACCCGTAATTAAGATGAGAAAACAGATACTAGGGGGCACTGCCGTGTCCCTTAGTGTTGTGTCCAGAGTTTTGGAGGATTGAGATGGCGGAACAGAAAAGAGATTATTATGAGGTGCTCGGCGTTGACCGAAATGCTGACGAAGCGGCCTTAAAGAAAGCATACCGGGTCCTCGCCAAGAAATATCATCCTGATACCAATCCCGGAGACGCCGAGGCCGAGAAAAAGTTTAAAGAAGCCTCTGAAGCTTATGCGGTGCTCAGCGATCCCGAGAAAAGGCGTCAGTATGACCAATTCGGCCATGCCGCGTTTGAAGGCGGAGCGGGCGGAGGCGGCTTTGGCGGTTTTGATTTCAGCAGCGCTGATTTCGGCGACATTTTTGGAGACATATTCGGCGATTTCTTTGGCGGAGGTTCCCGCAGAGGCCGTGCAAGCAATGCACCCGCAAAAGGAGCGAATCTTCGTACCAGCGTTCATATCACCTTTGAAGAAGCGGTATTCGGCACCACGAAGACCATAGAGCTGAATGTGAAGGAAGAGTGTAAAACCTGTCATGGTTCCGGTGCAAAGCCGGGAACACAGCCTGTTACCTGTACCAAATGCGGCGGCAAAGGGCAGGTGGTATTCACGCAGCAGTCCTTCTTCGGTACGGTCCGGAATGTTCAGACCTGTCCGGATTGTAACGGAACGGGAAAGGTGATTAAAGAGAAATGTGCGGACTGCCGCGGCACGGGATATGTGCCGATGCGCAAACGTTTTGAAGTAGATATTCCTGCAGGCATTGACAATGGTCAGTGCAAGCGCCTGGCCGGGCAGGGAGAGCCGGGAACGAACGGAGGGCCCAGGGGAGATGTCCTTGTGGAAGTGATTGTGGGACGCCACCCGATCTTCCAGCGGCAGGACTACAATATTTTCTCCACGGTGCCTGTTTCCTTTGCGGTAGCGGCCCTGGGCGGAGAAGTGGTGATCGACACGGTGGACGGCAAGGTGATCTATGATGTGAAGCCGGGCACCCAGACGGATACCAAAATCCGCCTGAAAGGAAAGGGCGTACCGAACGTGAGAAACAAAGACGTGCGGGGAGACCACTATGTAACCCTTGTGGTGCAGGTGCCGGATCGGCTGTCCGGAGAAGCCAAGGAACTTCTGAGGAAGTTTGACGAGGCCAGCGGTGACTCCCTGAATGCGGCGAAACGGATGACAGGCGCAGCTCCGGAAGGAAAGGAAAAAGAGGGCAAGAAGAAAAAAGGATTCTGGAAATAATCCGAAAGCGAGCCCGAAAGAAATATAAGCAGACATATATAAGACAGAAATAAGAGGTCCATGCGTAAAAGCGCAAGGCCGAGACAACAATTCAGACAGCCCAGCCAGAAGCAAAGAGGGAGCGAGCCCTCGCCTTCCGGCCAGGCTGTCTGATCTGTTTCAAAGAAACCGCCGTATGTGCCCTTTTAGATAAAAGCGGCAGGCAGGGAAAACGATGGTTTTCTTCCCCCCGATGCGCAAGCAAGCCCCTTGTGAACTGTCCGGCATTATGTTAGAATAAAAGGCCGGATATTGTAAAAGACAGTTTGCAGGACAGGGTAAGGAATAAAAAACAGGAGGCGGCCATGAAGTGGAAAAAGTTCAGAATCAGGACGGTGACAGAGGCAGAAGATATCATTATCAGCACGTTGTATGATATTGGCCTGGAAGGGGCCCAGATTGAGGATAAGGTTCCTCTGACCGCTGCGGAGAAGGAGCAGATGTTTGTGGACATTCTTCCGGAAGGGCCGGAGGATGACGGGATCGCTTACCTGAGTTTTTTTGTGGAAGAGAATGAGGAGGGAGAACTTCTCGTAAACGGTGAAGAAACCACGGAAGACGTGCTTCTGGAACGTGTGCGCGAACAGCTGGAAGAACTGAGAGCTTTTTGCGACATCGGAGACGGAACGATCAGCGTGGATGAAACAGAGGATATCGACTGGATCAATAACTGGAAGCAGTATTTCCACCAGTTCTATATTGATGATATTTTGGTCATCCCTTCCTGGGAGAAAGTGGAGGAAAAAGACCAGGGAAAGATGGTGCTTCATATCGATCCGGGCACGGCGTTCGGGACGGGCATGCACGAGACGACGCAGCTGTGCATCCGTCAGCTGAAGAAGTATGTCACGCCTGACACGGTGCTTCTGGATGTGGGGACGGGAAGCGGGATCCTTGGGATTCTGGCGCTCATGTTCGGGGCAAAGCGTGTGGTCGGCACGGATCTGGACATCTGCGCGGTGGATGCAGTGCGCGATAATCTGGAAGCGAATCACATTGACCCGGAGCGGTTTGAAATGATGATCGGCAATCTCATCACGGAGAAAGAGATTCAGGATCGGGTGGGATATGGCTGCTATGATATTGTGACGGCGAATATTCTGGCGGATGTGCTGGTGGCGCTGACGCCGGTGGTAATAGAGCAGATGAAGCCGGGGGCTATCTATATTCTTTCCGGAATCATTGATGATAAGGAAACGACGGTGACGGAAGCTGTGAAAGCTGCCGGTCTGGAACTGCTGGAAGTGAACTATCAGGGAGAATGGGTGGGCATCACAGCCAGAAAACCTGTGAATTGAGTGAGGAATGCGGAATGCACCAATTTTTTGTGAAACCTGAGCAGATACAGGGAAAGACCATACGGATCACGGGCAGGGATGTGAATCACATTAAAAATGTGCTCCGTATGAAGCCGGGAGAAGAAATCAGCGTCAGCAATGGAGAAGATGGAAAGGAATACAGGTGCGGAATAGAAACGCTCAGTGAAGAAGAGATCGTCTGTACCCTGCGTTTCATCAAAGAGGATGGTTTGGAACTGCCCTGCCGGATCACGCTGTTCCAGTGCCTGCCTAAGGCGGATAAGATGGAACTGGTGATTCAGAAGGCGGTGGAACTGGGGGCATATGAGGTGATCCCGGTGGCTGCCAAACGTTGCGTGGTCAGACTGGATGCCAAAAAGGAAAAAAGCAAGCTGGAGCGCTGGCAGCAGATCGCGGAAGCGGCGGCCAAGCAGAGCAGGAGGCGGATCGTGCCCCATGTGGGGCCGGTGATGAATATGCAGGAGGCCATTTCCTATGCATCCGGAATGGATGTCCGGCTGTTTCCCTATGAATTGGCAGAGGGAATGGCTCAGACAAAGCGGCTGATGGAGAGCGTGAAAGCGGGTCAGTCGGTGGCCGTGTTCATCGGGCCGGAGGGAGGCTTTGAGGACTCCGAAGTGGAAGCGGCTGTGAAGGCCGGTTTTGCCCCCATTACGCTGGGAAGGCGGATCCTGCGTACAGAGACAGCTGGATTTACCGTGCTCGCCTGGCTGATGTATTTGCTGGAGGCACAGGCGGAAGAGCGGCCAGAAGCGTAGCTGCGGAGAGCCGACAAAAATGGCGCTGTGGAGAGAGGAACGAAATGCGGCATTTTCTCATATGATATGTCAGGCGGGTTCCTGTGCGGGGATCCGCGCTTTCCATACACGATAATTTATTTTAGAGAAAGCTGGGATAAACTATGGAATGCTATCTGGATAATTCAGCCACAACGAGATGCTTTGACAGTGTCGCAGACATCATGACCCGGGTTATGTGCCTGGACTATGGCAATCCATCCAGTATGCACCGGAAGGGAGTGCAGGCTGAGCAGTACCTTCGCTATGCAAAAGATGTATTTTCCAGGATATTGAAGGTGGATGGGAAAGAACTTTTCTTCACCTCGGGAGGAACGGAATCGGATAATCTGGCTTTGATCGGCTGTGCGTTTGCCAACTGCAGGGCGGGAAGGCATCTGATTACCACCTGCATAGAACATCCCGCAATTCTTCAGACCATGCAGTATCTGGAGGAACAGGGGTTTGAGGTGACCTATTTGCCGGTGGATGAATACGGAAGGATCTGCCTTGCGGATCTGGAAAGAGAATTGCGGCCGGATACGATCCTGGTTTCGATCATGCATACGAATAATGAGATCGGTTCCCTTCAGCCCATTGCCGAAGCGGGAGCCCTGATCCGCCGGCTTAATCCCCGCACGCTTTTCCATGTGGATGCGGTTCAGGGATTTGGAAAGTTCCGCATTCTTCCCAGGAAGATGGGGATTGACCTGCTTTCGGTCAGCGGACATAAGATCCATGGTCCCAAGGGAGTTGGGCTTCTGTATGTGAGCGAGCGGGCCAAAATCCATCCCATCCTCTTTGGAGGCGGGCAGCAGAGAGGGCTTCGTTCCGGCACGGAGAATGTATCAGGAATCGCGGGGCTGGCAAAGGCCGCGGAAGAGATGTATGCGTCTCTGGATTTGGATGTGAACCGGCTGTATGAACTGAAGCAGAGATTTATCGACGGCATAAGTGGTCTGCCTGAGATCCAGGTGAACGGCCTTACGGGCAGGGAGAGTGCGCCTCATGTGATCAGCGTTTCCTTCCGCGGTGTGCGCAGTGAAGTGCTGCTGCATGCGCTGGAAGAGAGAGAAGTCTATGTATCCGCAGGGAGCGCTTGTTCTTCCAATAAGCCGGATACTGCAGGAAGCGCTACACTGAGGGCGATCGGGCTGGATAAGGAACTGCTCGGCTCCACCCTGAGATTCAGCCTTTCTGTGCTAACGCGGGAAGAAGAGATTGACTACGCGGTGCAGACGCTGTATGATGTGGTTCCCATGCTGCGCAGATTTACGCGAAGATAAGGCGGGAAACCCGTTTATAAACGTGCCGTTCCGCCGCCCTGCGGGGAGGGAAAAGCCCCGCGGCGGCAGGAAAATGGAAAGAGTGGGTACCGTTCAGATCTGTCTGAACGGTTGCAAAGAATGAGGTATGGATATGGTTTTCAGATCGTTTTTGATTAAATATGCGGAAATCGGAGTGAAGGGAAAGAACAGGAGCCTCTTTGAAGAAGCGCTGGCCCAGCAGATCAAATATGCGCTGAAACGCTGTGAGGGCCAGTTCGCGGTGCGCCGGAGCCGGGGCAGGATCTATGTGGATGTCCTTTCTGACGCCTATGATTATGAAGAGACTGTGGAGAACCTGAAGACGGTGTTTGGCGTTGCCCAGATCTGTCCGATGATACAGGTGGAGGACGAAGGCTTTGACCGGCTGTGCGAGACCGCCGTCAGGTATATGGACGAGGTGTATCCGGACAAGCATCTGACCTTTAAAGTGAATGCGAGAAGGGCCAGAAAAAATTATCCGCTGGAGTCCATGGAAATCAACCGGGAAATCGGAGGCGTGCTTCTGGATGCGTTTCCGGAACTTCAGGTGGATGTCCATCATCCGGATGTGATGCTCTACATCGAGATCAGAGAAAATATTTCTCTTTATTCCATAGAAATTCCGGGACCGGGCGGTATGCCTGTGGGCACAAATGGAAAAGGGATGCTCCTTCTGTCAGGCGGCATCGATTCTCCTGTCGCAGGCTGGATGATTGCCAAGCGCGGGGTGAAGATTGACGCGGTATATTTTCATGCGCCGCCTTATACCAGCGACCGGGCGAAGCAGAAAGTGGTGGATCTGGCCAAACTGGTCGCCAGATACAGCGGCCCGATTTATCTGCATGTGGTGAATTTCACGGAGATCCAGCTTTATATATATGAACAGTGTCCGCATGAGGAACTGACGATCATCATGCGCAGATATATGATGCGGATTGCTGAGCGGATCGCGCAGGAGACGGAATGTCTGGGACTGATCACCGGGGAGAGTATCGGTCAGGTGGCATCCCAGACCATGCAGTCTCTGGCAGCGACGGATGAGGCGTGTCAGATGCCGGTCTATCGCCCGCTGATCGGGATGGACAAGCAGGAAATCATCGATTTGTCCGAGCGGATTGGGACGTATGAGACCTCCATTCTGCCGTATGAGGACTGCTGTACGATTTTTGTAGCAAAGCATCCGGTGACCAAGCCGAATCTGAATGTGATCAGAAAACATGAACATAATCTGGACGAGAAAATTGATGAATTGGTGAAGACGGCCCTTGAGACCAGAGAATTGATCGTGGCGGCCGTGGAATAAGAAGCCATACAGTTGGCCGCCATCAGCTTAGGGCAGGGCGGCCAATGCACGGCATGGTAAGCCGTGGCAGGGTAAGCCATGGCAGAGTAAGCCGTGACAGAATAAGCTGCGGCAGCAACAGCCGCGGCAGCAGGCGCGAAGCCGCGTGAATATAGAAGCTGCGGAAAAAAGAGACCACACGGGCAAAAGAAAAGACAAGCCCCCCTGCTATGTTGGTCTTGCCCTTTTCTTCCATGTCTATGGAACCATTATGTTTGGAACGTATTAAACCATGTAAGGCTTAAGAACTTCCAGAACCTCATCAATCTTATCTTCTGCATGGATATTCAGGTCGATCGGCTTGGATAAGTCAAGGCTGAAGATGCCCATGATGGACTTCGCATCGATAACGTATCTTCCGGATACCAGATCGAAATCATAATCAAACTTGGTGATGTCATTCACAAAGGATTTTACCTTATCGATGGAATTTAAGGAAATCTTTACGGTTTTCATTTTGTTTTACCTCCTTAATGTTTGGACGGCAAAACACCTGTTTTAGGGGCTTGGCCGCCATATACCTTCTGTTTCCATATTAAAGGGAGGAGGGGGAAAAGTCAATCATCAAACATGACAAAAATAGTGGGGAATACTATGAAAAGTGTAGCATTGCATAATTTGGGCTGTAAAGTCAACGCATACGAATTGGAACGGATCGGACAAAAGTTACAAGAAAAAGGATACCAAATTATACCTTTTGATGGAATAGCAGATATCTATATTGTGAATACCTGTACCGTGACCAATATCGCGGATCGGAAGAGCCGCCAGATGCTGCATCGGGCAAAACACAGGAATCCCGAGGCGATTGTGGTGGCGCTGGGCTGCTATGTCCAGACCGGCGGAGAGAAGGCGCTCGAGGATGAGGGAATTGATCTTGCGATTGGAAATAATCGGAAAAAAGATTTGATTCCCATTCTGGAAGCCTTTTTGGAACAGAGGGAAAAGGAGAAGGCAGAAAGCAAGACGATGCACCAGACGAGCGTGACGGACATCGGGAAAGAGACGGAATATGAGGAACTGATGGAAGAGGAAACCTCTGTGAATTGGCCGCATACCCGCGCTTATCTGAAAATCCAGGACGGATGCAACCAGTTCTGTTCCTATTGCATCATCCCCTTTGCCAGAGGAAGGGTGCGCAGCAGGAAGCCGGAATCTGTCCTCCTGGAGGCGAAGAAGCTTGCGGAGGCAGGGTATCAGGAAGTGGTGCTCACGGGAATTCACTTAAGCTCCTATGGACTGGACTTTGTCAGCAGAAGCGACGGCGACTACCTGGAAGGTGGGCAGGATCTGAAGAAGACGGCCATGGAGCGGGAATATCTGCTGAATGTGATCAGGGAGATTGCAGCAGTGGAAGGGATCAGGCGGATCCGTCTGGGCTCGCTGGAACCCAGAATCATTACCCGAAGATTTACGGAGGGGCTGGCGGCGCTGCCCAAGGTATGCCCCCATTTTCATCTGTCGCTGCAGAGCGGCTGCGACGAGACGTTGAAACGGATGAATAGGCATTATACCACAGAGGAATACTATGAAAAAGTGAGCCTCCTTCGGGAAGTATACGCGAATCCTGCCATCACGACGGATGTGATTGTGGGCTTTCCCGGAGAAACAGAAGCGGAATTCGCGCAGACGGAAGCCTTTCTGAAGCGGACGAATTTTTTTGAGATGCATGTATTCAAATATTCAGCCAGAAAAGGAACGGTTGCTGCAGCCATGAAGGAGCAGATTCCTGAGAGCGTAAAGAGCGAACGGAGCGCAAAACTTCTCGGCTTGGAGAAGGAACAGTCCCGGAATTATCGGGCTTCCTATATAGGAAAAGAACTTTCAATCCTGACTGAGGAAACATTTGAGCAGGATGGCCGCCTCTTCCGCCTGGGACATACGGATACCTATGTAAAAGCCGCCATTCCGGCAGAGGGAACATATAAAAACCAGTGGATAACCGCGCGTGCGGAGGCTTTTCTTACGGACGAGATTCTTCTGCTCTCCGTATGAAAACACGTTGAAATTTTGGTGAAAGTAGAGTAAGATATGATAGAACAAGTGTCTTAAGTCCTGCAGATGTTGAAAGTGTCTTCGCAGGAAGCGAAAGGTTGGTGCCGCCTGGCGGCAGAAATAAGAGGAAGAAATGCAGAACCAGAATTTGGGCAATACGCAATACTTTAAGGTGGAGAAAGAACCGGAAAACGCAGTGAAGGTGATTCTGGCTGCGGTGTATGAAGCGCTGACGGAGAAGGGATATAATCCTGTGGATCAGATTGTGGGGTATATTATGTCGGGAGATCCAACCTATATTACCAGCCATAAAAATGCCAGAGGAATGATTATGCGTGTGGAACGGGATGAGCTCGTGGAAGAGATGCTGAAAGAATATATCCGGAACAACCGCTGGACCTAGGGTGTGATGCATAGGATGAGGAAGGAAAAAGAGAACAGATGCGCATAATGGGATTGGATTTTGGGTCAAAGACTGTAGGGGTGGCCATCAGTGACCCTTTGTTGCTTACTGCCCAGGGAATTGAAATTGTTCGCAGGAAAGAAGAGAATAAGCTTCGTCAGACGCTTGCGAGGATAGAGGCGCTGATTGTGGAATATGGCGTGACAGAGATCGTGTTGGGACTTCCGAAGCATATGAACGATACGGAGGGAGACCGGGCGCAGCTTGCCAGGCAGTTCGGGGAGAAGCTGTCCAGAAGGACGGCGCTTCCGGTGGTTTATTGGGATGAGAGACTGACCACGGTTTCGGCGGACAAGGCCATGATGGAAGCCGGGATTCGCAGAGAAGAGCGGAAGGAACATGTGGACCGCATCGCAGCGGTTCTTATTTTGCAGGGATATCTGGATTATCGAAGAAACAAGGCAGAAGATGCCACAGACGGGCAGACTGCCGGTTTGGAAGAAAGCGGGAATTGACTTTGGAGAAAATTACATTTTGCCCCGATGGCGGGGAAGCTGTGGAATTTTATGTGCTGGAACAGACGAGGCTGGGAGGCCGCGATTATATTCTGGTGACGGAAGATGTGGATGCAGAGGAAGGAGAGGCGCTGATCTTAAAGGATGTCTCCTTGCCGGAAGAGAAAGAAGCGGTGTACGAGATCGTCGAAGAGGAACACGAACTGGAGGCTGTGGCGGAGATTTTTTCCGATCTGCTGGAGGACGTGGAGTTAGAACGATAAAAACGGGCTGCCCGGATGTGGGTATGGCCGGTATTTTATAAATTTAGCATGTGGCTGCGCGGGTACTTGCGGCCAATGACTGCAACCTTAAAAGGCGGTTTCGCAGAGGACGTGGCTGGCCAGGCCAGCTGAAAGAGGCGGATCGCCTTTGCCTGCTGCTGCAAGCAATGGTCAGAGATGGGAAAACTGAGCCGGAGCATAATGGCCATGAGGGCCAAAGGCGGGCAGGAAATTCGGATTGCCGAAAAGGCAGCGGTCATGGCGGCGGTTGGCTGCGCGCTGCGCAGAATATGGAGGAGATTTGATTGAGGAAAACAAAACAAGTAAATAATGGCCCCAGGCTGAAGATTATTCCTTTGGGAGGCCTGGAGCAGATTGGCATGAACATTACTGCCTTTGAATATGAGGACAGTATTGTTGTGGTGGATTGCGGCCTTTCTTTCCCGGATGATGATATGCTGGGGATTGATATGGTGATCCCGGATATCACTTATCTGAAGGATAATATCAGCAAGGTGAAGGGATTTGTCATCACGCATGGGCATGAAGACCATATAGGGGCGCTCCCTTATATCCTGAAGCAGATGAACATTCCTGTTTATGCTACCCGGCTGACGATGGGGATCATAGAGAACAAGCTGAAGGAGCATAATCTTCTGAAATCCACCAAACGAAAAGTGATTAAATTCGGACAGTCCATTAACCTGGGAAAATTCCGCATTGAATTCATTAAGACGAATCACAGCATTGTGGATGCGGCGGCCCTTGCAATTTATTCCCCGGCGGGAACTGTGGTTCATACAGGGGACTTCAAGGTGGATTATACGCCGGTATTCGGTGATGCGATTGATCTTCAGCGGTTTGCGGAGATCGGGAAAAAGGGCGTTCTGGCGCTGATGTGTGATTCCACCAATGCGGAAAGGCCTGGTTTCACCCCGTCTGAACGGACGCTGAGCCGGATATTTGATACGATCTTTCATGAGCATCCGAATAAACGGATCATCATTGCAACCTTTGCATCCAATGTGGACAGAGTACAGCAGATCATCAATTCCGCCTACAAGTATAATCGGAAGGTGGTTGTTGAAGGCCGCAGCATGGTGAATATCATTGATACCGCTATGAACCTGGGATGCCTGAATATTCCGGAAAACACGCTGATCAATATTGAGCAGCTGAAGAATTATCCGGATGAGCGCACTGTCATCATAACGACGGGAAGCCAGGGAGAGAGTATGGCCGCGCTGAGCCGTATGGCGGGAAGCGTGCACCGTAAGATCTCCATCACGCCCAATGATGTGATTATCTTCTCGTCCAATCCGATTCCGGGCAATGAGAAGGCTGTGACAAAGGTCATCAATGAATTGTCCATTAAGGGTGCGGAAGTGATCTTCCAGGATGTGCATGTATCTGGACATGCCTGCCAGGAGGAAATCAAGCTGATTTACACGCTGGTGCACCCGAAGTATGCGATTCCGATCCACGGCGAGTTCAAGCACAGGAAGGCGCAGGCTAAGCTGGCGGCTGATCTTGGGATCCCCAAGGAAAATATTTTCATGATTAATTCCGGCGATGTGTTGGAAGTCGGAGAGGATAAAGCGCAGGTGACTGGCAAGGTTCAGGTGGGAACCATTCTGGTGGACGGCCTGGGCGTGGGAGATGTTGGAAATGTGGTGTTGCGGGATCGTCAGCATCTGGCGGAAGACGGCATTATGATTGTGG
>USKC01000069.1 GCA_900555195.1 uncultured Lachnospiraceae bacterium | reverse complement strand
CAATACCTCCGCTTCTGTAATGGGCGTGTTCACCAAATTGATGCTAATATTTACACTTTTCTCCAGTTCCGTAATGTATTCGAGTTCCAGTGTTTCCGAAAGATTGTCCACATTGTCATATACCACACTCAGAACACTGCCTTTCTCAGGGATGTTGCCGCTGAGCTTGTCATTGATAGCTTTTGCAATTAATTCAAGAATCTTTCGACGGTCATGACGCACAACTCCGCATGCCTCAAAATATCCATGGCTATCTGCCAGCAAATAAGGATCCTGCGTCACGATTGCAATATGCTCCATAGTGCGTTCCTTACGAGGCCCGACAATATGGCTGTCATCAATAAGCCATTGCCGAACAGTGACCTCCTGGACAGAGCTTCCAACCGCTCTCATGTTCTGTGCGACCTTTCGATAAGTAAAGTCATTGGCTTCTTTATACTCCCGTAATGCCTCTTTCCAATATTGAGACTTTTCGTAAACATCAATTGCACCTTGTCCCAAACGTCCGTCGCGAAGCAGACGTTCATAGATAACGTCAACAATATTCTTGGTGTAATCATCACGCTTAACAAACACCAGCACGTCTCCGGGCAGTAGTTGTTCAGGAGATTTTTCAATCACATTTTCTGCAATGTTGTCAAAAACAACCGCCGAATAATACCTGGAGAAGAATATTTGCTCTCCCGAAACAAAAGTACCCACATATTTAACTTCAGACATCGGAGCATTAATTCCTCCTGCATTGCTCCTCTGCACTAATTTGTGAATATCAAATGTATTAAGGGCATCAATATATTCGTCCAGAACGGAGAACCGCTGCATCTCCTTTTCCATGTGCATTTCCAAAGAAGAGTCATCTTCTTTCGGATCATCCTCCATACGGGTGGCACCGATTCTTTGGTTCAATTTTCGCTCGTATTTTGCGATCTTCTTCCGTCGGAATGTAAATACCTTTTCCTCACATTCATATAGAAGAACATCTATATTCCGTGCGAACATGCATTGCAACGGATCAAATCTCTTATTATTCAATTCTCCGACACACAAAACTGCATCGTATTTTTTCTGGCTATCGAAACGATTTGCCGTCACACAAATCATAGCTTCATCAGCAAAGTATTCAGGGTATTCCATGCGAAGTAAGTCCGCATAGTATGCCTTTGGAACAACGATTGCAGCCTTGCTAAATTTATGTGAGTCCAAGTATTCCTTAAGAACATTTGCCTTTGGACAGGTATTCAACCGTTCACGATACTTTTTCTCCAATGCATCTGCCACAACCATACATAATTCTTGCATAGCCCCGGCCTGATCCGCAATACTCCATAATTTTTGAATGCGTTCATTGGGGGGAGTAACCGCTTTGTTAATTTGTCCATTGCAAATGGCTTTTTCCATTATTTCCAAACGGAAAACTGCGGTATTAAGAAGATTCAATAGGCCGTGCGCAGTCACTACAAAATCGTCTTTGGTAGGTTCATGCCAATTGGACTGTTTGATGACAACAAGCGCATTTTTTATGGTTTTGTATTCATCCCAGCTCCAACCTTCTCCTACGGGAATTGCTGTGACCGTATGGTGTATTACATTCATAATCTGCCGGTGAAGTTCTGCAGTAAGCGGATTGTCATTGCGAATCATTTGATTACTCTTGGATAACAGGTTTTTTGTACAAGCAAATACAGAAGCTCCCTCATACATCTCTAAGATATGTTCGCCCATGCCCGCTTTGATTGGGGATGTAACATAAGCAAAACGTAACACTTTTCTTCGGAGTAAATCGGCAAGTTCGGATCCGTTCTCAATCATGGACACGCCACCGATAACCAACAGGCCCACTACTTTATTTCCGTTTCTATCCAGAATCAGATCTCGTGCCGTCGAAATTTTGCTGGTTACTTTCAAAACCGGTTCCGCTTTTGTCGGATTCAGACCAAACTGATGCTCTTCACCACTGCTGGTGTAATATGCCGCCGGAATAATATCTAACAAGCCAACTTCTTTGCCTTCGCCATATACAATGCGGACTTGCTTACAGATTTCACCAAAGAAAGTGCGGTCAGCCACGATAACAATTGAGACATCAATTTGTGCAGGTATTTCCTGTATATCCATATCAAATACAAAAGCTAAAAAATCCTCACGGTTTGTTTTTTTCTTTCTAATGCCGCGTCCGTCAGTAATCTGAGATTCGCCATAATAAGGTTTTATCAGATGCTGATTTTTTTCCAGAGGAAGAAACCTGGTCATTTTCCCGTTTTTTCCTTTTCCGTCTTGCTCAATTATCATGCAAAGTTTACCATATTCAACGCGGGTACCCTTCCAGCGATACCTCTGACCATTATACATGACCATATCATCTATCTGTAGAGCGGAGATGATATCGTCATTTGTAGACAAGTTATAAGATAGACAACCCAGTGCGACGGCAACAATGGAAACGGCATCAAAGCACAGAGAACCTGTATGAAGAGCAAAATTAACCGTTCTCTCCTTTGATACCAATGAATTGGCAAAGAAAGACAGATATTCTTCAATGACTGATTCTTTTGATATTAGTGCATCACCGAAGTAAATATCGCATTTTTCCAAAATAGCATTTGCCAATTTTTCCGCCGTCACAGTTATACACCTCTGCCTATGGTTCTTCTCCGCGCAAGATAGCTAAACAATCAAGCATAAACCGTGCCATCTCCTCAATCACTGGAATTGTAACGGAGTTGCCAAACTGCTTATACTGCTGGACAACCGGCATCCCTTCAGGGAATGTAAATTCGTCCTTTCCCTCAGCGTTCACGAAACCGTAGTTAATAAAGCCTTGGAGTTTTCCCCACTCGGTGGGAGTCATAACACGGATGCCCTTATCGTTGAGAGGGGTTTTTTTCCCTTTAATAATTTGTCCCGCAATTCCCTCTTTGGGATCGTAAATTAAATTCCGTTCGCGACCTGAACCTCCTGTTGCCAACAATGTGTTGGCTATAGGTCTCTCAATTTCTTTTGCATTCACGATCCGATAACCAAATCCGTAACCTTTTCCTTCTTGGCGTTCTCGATGCTTGATGAGCGTTTCCAAATAACCAGATGCCATATAGTACCTCGGGGGCACATCATGTTCTAACACATCATTCAAATCATGATATAGTTCGCCCGCTCGAGTACAAGGCATTTCCGTTGGCAGCATAGCCAGTCTCTCCGGGGCAAATCGCTCCGTATCAAAACCGATTATGTATGTACGAGGTCGATTTTGCGGAACGCCAAAGTCGCGGGAATTGCGAACAAAAGATTTAGGCACATATCTGAGCGCCCCATCTGCTTCTTTTGTGACGCCAATTACATGGTACCCCAAATCATTTACAAGCGTTTCGATAATGATTTTGAATGTTCGCCCTTCATCGTGAGAAACCAAACGATCTACATTTTCCAAAAATAAAGCAAACGGTCTGGTTCTTCTAATAATATCGGAGATATGGAAAAAAATTTTACCTTTTTCTTCGTTTTCAAAGCCTTCTTGCAACCCGACCCGGCTGAATGTTTGGCAGGGAAATCCAGCCAAAAGCACTCCATATTCCGTGTTTTCCACCTGCCGTTTAAATTCATCACTGGTCAAATCGTTTTCGGGATTGTCCCCATATAAATGTTGGTATGTTTTACAAGCGTACTTGTCAATTTCCGAAGAAAGTACATTGACAAACTGTCCTGTAAGTTCAAAGCCGCGACGAATGCCGCCGATGCCAGCACAAAGGTCAATTGTTCTATACGGCTGAACGGGGAAAACTCGCAACTCATCCAAAATCACGGAAATACAGTATTCCAGTTCTTTTTGTATTTCATGTCCCCAGAATCGAAGAACAGTCCAACCTTGTTCCTGTAGCCGTGCCGTTACCTCAACATCTCTCTGCATATTACGCTCAATTTTAGGAATCCAAAAATCACGATTACTTTTTATTTCATTTTGTGACTGCTTCCAGTTATATCCATGCCAAAAATCTCCGTCACAGAATATCGCGATTTTTCGAGCAAAAAAAACAATATCCGGTTTTCCAAAAATCGTCTTATTGTTCCTTGTAAATGTAGTAACCCCATGACGAACAAGTTCCCCGCACAGAAGTTTTTCCAGTGCGGTATCACTATTGCGCACCCGGCTCATATTTTTATGTATTTGTTCTCGACTCTTCTTGTGAGCCATTGTGCATCTCTCCAACTTTCAAGATATAGGCCGATAAATTGTAAAGCCTTCGATTTCCGCTACAAAATATTAGCATTGTTTTCTATAAGACAGACTTTTTCCTTGCTATCTCATGCAGTGTTTTTACAAACCTGCTGCATGAAGGGTTCATTTTATGAAAGCATTGCATCCCAATCCATGCGTAGAACTGGTCAGTACCATTCATAATATCCGCCATGGACAATTCCGACATTTTCAGGCGCTGCAGATATTATCTCCATCAAACTTGGATGCTTTTGTTCTCCTCCAAAGCTTTTTCCTCTCTGTTTTCAGTCACATAAGGAAAAATGCGCCCGCATCCACTACAGCCACACTCCGATCCGATCGGTCACTTTTTTTAGAACTCTTCGTTTTTGGGCATATTCCAGTAGCTTGGGCACATTCTTTTTCGTATCTGCTACATAACTCTGAATGGCCTTGTTGTAGGTCTCTCTGTCCATTTTGTTTTCGCAAAAAACGCATTCGCAAATCAGCCTGTCTCGGTCAAATATTTGCATAGTACAGTCACCATAATCAGCGGTTGTAACACCAAAGGTCAAAAATTCTTTTTTCATGTAATACGGCCGCACAAAGGGGTGGTCCAGCTTAAAACGAGATTTGGATGTATCCCGATCAACGGCAATATTCCATTCCAGAGGTGTTCGGTCAGAATAGCGGTAATAGAACAGGGCCGTATACATACACAACACGCCATCCGGAAACAGTTGGGAAACTTGAGCCGCCTCGGATATGGGTTCATCCACTTTACAAAGGCGGTAATAACCTTGCTTAATTCTCTCAATGATTTGTGATTCAACTATTTTTCGAATCGCATAGGTGTTATAGCCAAGGGCTGCAAGATCAGATGTGCGGAATACACCTCCACATTCGTCTGCTAACTTTTTGATGATATCTTTATCGGCCACATTTTCACCAACCTTCCGCACGGATTCGGCTTGTGATGCAACTTCATAAAATAATTATACGGGTAGCACATAAGAAAGTCAATGTAATGAGGATGCTTTTGCGTGCTTAACGGCAAATATCGGCGGAAAGTCCGCTTTTCATATCGACTGAACGGATGTTGAAAACTGTTAGAGACACTTAAAATCCCGCGCGATATCCTTAACGCATACATGATGACATCTCATGCTACCGCTTGTGATTACCTTCTAAACGAAACAACAGGAACTAAAACATTTACAATTATGAAAGGCAGCGGAGCCCATTGTTGGCTGCGCCGCCTTTCGCGTTATCGTTCCTGCTCCTGCTTCCACCCGCGGATGGGCTGTGACATAGATTTGTACTTTTGCTTCGCCAGTTTGCGGGCAGCATATTCCTCCATGGAATCGTTGGTCAGCTTCGCCTGTGCCCGCTTCGCTTCCATCCACCGCAGGGGAGAATACTTATCTCCATACGCCTGCTCCAATTTTTCATTGACGGCAGCTTCATATCCGGATCGGATAGCATGCCGCGCCTCGTACAATTCAACCGGGTCAAGCCCGGTGGACTGCGCTTTTACCCCGGCGTATTCCTGCAATACCGTCTCCAGTTCAACGGAATATTTCTGTTCCTGTGCCTCCAGCTTTTGCAGGCTGGCTTCTAGTGCGGAAATATCCTTGCGGAAGGTTTCGGCCTCGGCATCCTCGGCGTAATCCAAGTGCTTCAGCAGCAACGCTTTTTCAGAGCGCAGTTCCTCCAAATCCTCGGTCAGCTCTGCAATTTTGGACGCCAGCTCCTTATGCTTGAAAATCTTCCGGGCAGGCAGGGTTTTCTTCTCGGTCAACAGGGCTTTGCGCTCCTTGCTCTTGTCCTTGATCTGCTGTACCAGCCCGGTATACCTCGCCATCTGGGACCGGTACACATTGAGGGTTTCCTGATACTGTTTCTGGCCCACACGGATGTGGGACAGCTGATAACAGAAAATTAAAATCCCGCTGCGTAATTTTTCCAGACGCTCCGCTACGGCGGGCACGGTGTGGGCAACCAAAGCGGCCAGCTTTTTGACCTCCGCTTTCAGTTCTCGCAGCAGGGCGTTGTCGGCCTTGATCTGCCGGTTCAGTTCGCAACGGTCAGAGATGATGCCGCGCCGCTCCAACGCCTGAGCTGCCACGCCCTCGTGGATGGTGGGCCGTTCCTCCAGGCCACGCTCGGCATGGCTGCGGTGGTCAATGCGTTCCGCATGACCGGCCAGCTCCAGACAGCGGTTCGCTGCCGTGGCCCACGCCTCGCGCCAGACGAGCAGCTGTTCTTCACTGTTCCACTGCGCAGAGATGGGGTTCTGCCTGCCGTACCGGGTGCTTTTTGGGTGTTTGTCCACACGAACATGGCCATGCGCATGGGCTGCGGATGGAGCCATATACACCTTCCTTTTGCCAACTTTGTAGGGGTACTGCTTCTCCCAGCCCTCGGCCTGCGCGGCCTTGAACTCAGAGGCGGTGAAGCCGCGTTCCTCGCCGTCCTTGACACAGAGATATTCTTTTTCAGTCTTGTGTTGCCATGCGCCTGTTTCGGTCAACGGACGTACCGTCAGCAGGATGTGGGCGTGGGGATTGTGGCCGTCGGTGTCGTGGATCGCAACGTCAGCGCACATACCTTCATCCACGAACTGCTCCCGGATAAAATCTTGCAAAAGCTCAATCTGCTGCTGTCGTGACAGTTCGATGGGTAACGCGGCAACGAACTCCCGTGCCAGGCGGCTGTCCTTGGTTTTCTCCGCTTCCTCCACGGCGTTCCAAAGTTTCTCCCTGTCCTGCCATTCCGGGGGAGCCATTGGCGGCAGGAACACCGCCTGCCAGGCAAGGCCCTGTTTTCGGGTGTAGTCATGCTGCACCCCGTCGTACTCGTTGAGCATCCGGGAACAGCTCAGATAGGCCGAGGCGGCCACAGCGGAGCGGCCCGCGCCCCGGCTGACCATCTTGGCTTCCAAATGGTAAATTGCCATAAATCACCTTGTCCTTTCTAAAGGAGTGCTAGAATTGTTCACCCCTTTTTCGTAAGAGGTACGTCGTGAAATGCGACGCCCCCAAAGAGGGGTGTAACGAATCGTTACATCCCGCTATCTGCGTGAAGCTGCCGGTGGCAGGTTTGCGCAGGCAGATGAGGAAGAGGCTTCCAATGCAGAAACAACTTGCCATCTGCATGGACGATGACAGCATCGCTGACCGGGCTGTGGCATCGTCCAGCGGCGTCCGCAGACGCCGCAATCCCCCTCGGAGAGCGCACGTGCCCGACCAACGGGAGGGCTACCACCGCCTGCTTTAGCAGGTGGTGAGTAAGTGCGCCCTATCCGAGTTCTGGGATAGGGCGCATTATCCGAGATTTTCAATTATCTGAAGAAATTCTCAAATAACACTAATCTAAAAGGCTTTCGAAAAAATCTTCTCGGATAATGTTTCCCCACATGATACAGTTAAAGCCACTAAAGAAAACAGGAGGCTTTAACCATGAAGCAAAAGACAAATGAAAACAAACTAATATCAAGCGGGTATCAGGAACTGAATCCAGAGATGGACGCTTTCCTTGTGGGATATCTTGAAGATGGGCGGCACAGAGGTTTGCGGGAAAGCACCATCCATCTCCATGACAAGATCGGCCATTACTTTTTATCCGCCGTAACTGAAACAGGCTGTTTAAAGCCACAGGAAATGGATGCCCACAATATAGGGGCTGCCTGCCTGAGAATCCGCAGCAGGTGGTATTTTTCACATATCCGCACTTTTCTCCGGTATGCTTATCATTCCGGATATACCGGCAGGGATTACAGCGGTGTCGTCCCTCTGTTTAAAAGGCCGCAGCCGTATCCCTCTGTTTACACGGCAGAGGAAATTCTGAAGATTGAAAACAGTGTTGACCAGGATTCTCCGCATGGGAAACGTGACTACGCTGCCCTGCTCCTTGCGACACGCCTTGGAATCAGGAGTGGCGATATTTCATCCATGACGTTTAAGGAACTGGATTTTGAAGGGAATTTAGTCCGGCTTACGCAGCACAAAACAGGCATTGCCATTGAACTTCCCATGGTTCCAGATGTAAAAGACGCTTTAAAGAGATATTTACAGGAAGAACGTGCCGACTATGACAGTCCATATGTGTTCCTGCGCATTGTCCCGCCTTACAGCCATATCTCTGTTCAGGCAATCACTAAGATTGTAAGGACTGCCATAGCGGCAGCCGGAATTGACCCTGACGGGCGAAAACAGGGACCCCATGCATTCCGCTCATCCCTTGCAAGCTCTATGGTCAATGACAACATCCCTTATGAAGTGGTAAGGAAAACTCTTGGGCATACAGACCAGAACGCCATCCGTTCCTATGCCCGGCTGGATTTGGAGCAGCTTCGGGGGTACGCCCTCCCGGTCATGGAGGCGGCGGGCACATTCGCCGCTTTCCTTGAAGGGAGGTGCCCCCTGTCATGAAGGAGTTTCAGTCCGTTTTCAAAAACGAATTGGAAGAATACCTGAAAATCAATCAGGGTACTGTCAATGGGGACACCTTGCGGAATACACGCAGAGTATTGCTTTCCTTCGATTTATCGCTGGCGGAAGAAAATACAAATGTGATTTCAGAAGCGGCAGTGAATCGATGGATCAGAGAAATCCGCCAGACAAACGCAGCCAAAACGGTCAGCGACAAGGTGAGTTATCTCCGTAAATTCCTGCGGTATCTCCAGTATAAAGGTTACCGTGTTTTTATGCCGGGCTGCCCCAAAACATCAGACAGCTATGTCCCATATATCTTTTCAGACGGGGAAATTCCATCTGATGAACGGCCCGTATCTGACCAACGCGGCCATGCTCCTGTTTAGCAAAGACCCAGAGAAATGGCAGTTGGGCGCGTATGTGAAAATCGGCTACTTCGAGACGGATGCCGACCTGCTGTATCAGGATGAAATCCACGGCTCCATTCTGGAACAGATCGACAAGATCGTGGAACTGGTGTACCTCAAGTACATGAGAGCCAAAATCACCTATGAGGGGATGCAGCGGATTGAGCGGTACTTTGTGCCGGAGGAAGCCCTGCGGGAAGCCTTGCTGAACGCCCTGTGCCACAAGCAGTATCAATCCGGCGTGCCGATCCAAATCAGTGTGTACGAAGATAAGCTGTACATCGCCAACTGCGGATGCCTGCCGGAAAACTGGACGCTGGAAAACCTGATGAACAAGCACGCTTCCAGCCCCTACAACCCCAACATTGCCCATGTGTTCTATCTGGCGGGCTTTATTGAGAGCTGGGGACGTGGCATTGAGAAAATCTGCTCTGCTTGTGAAAAGGACGGCGTACCACAGCCGGAATATACCATCAATCCCGGTGACATTATGATAAAATTCACCGCACCGGAAGATCGGGTCATCCGTTCTGTTACCGGCAGGGTGACAGAAAAGGTAACAGATAAGGTGACAGATACGCTGGATGAGACATCACTGAAAATTCTGAATCTCCTTGCCGTCGATCCAGCATACACAACGACTTTCCTTGCCGAAAACCTGTCTCTGAGCCGGAAAACCGTGTCGCTTAGATTAAAAATGCTCAAAGGGGCTGGCTTGATTGAGCGCATCGGTTCCGACCGCAAAGGATACTGGAAGTTGCTGAAATAACGCAAAATGCCCTCACGGCAGGCTTATAAGGCTTGCTGTGAGGGCATTACTGCTTATTCCGCATACACAAGTTCATGCAGGACAATTTCTTCGGCCCGGCTGTGGATGCTATTCATCCGTCGCACCCACTCCATCTGATTGTCGGCTTTCAGTGCCTCGGTCACGCCTTCCCGGCGCATCATCTCCGCTTCAATAATCTCTAGCCGGTTTTTGCAGGCAGCGTCAATCTCCGCCAAATGGGGAAAGAGCTTTTCTGTAAGCAGCAGGGTACTGTAAAGGGCCGGATGGTGGTCTTTCAGATAGGCACGGCGCATCCGGCCATATTTGCCGATATGGTACTCCTTTGTGTCTGACAATACGAGGTTGGGAATCAGATAGTCCCCGCATTGTGTATAGGTCAGTTCCATAATTGCCTCCTTTGTGGGAATGTGTGGTTGGCAGGTGCGAGTAGGTGTGAGGGCATCCCTTCTTCATCACAACTGTCTTTTCATTCGCCACAAATGAGCCGCAGTCATGATGTAATTTTCGGTGGTGTAATCCACCCTTTATAAATTACATCATGCTTTAAAATCCTGTTGACTCTCCCCTTAGGTCATGGCGTATACTGAATTCAGATTCGAATCGAAAACACCCACAGGAGGAAAAAAGATGTTTACAGTAGGCGAATTCTCAAGGATATGCCAGGTAAGTATCAAGACACTGCACCACTATGACCGGATCGGCCTTCTTGCCCCGCTGAAAGTCGATCCCTTCAGCGGCTACCGCTATTACGGTCAGCAGCAGGTAGAAAAAATGCTGCTGATTGGACGCATGAAGCGATATGGTTTTTCCCTTGAAGACATTCGGCTGCTTCTCGAATGCGGAGATAACAGAGTACTCTTTTCTAAGCTGTGCCAGCAAAAAGAGAAACTGAAAACACAGAAACAGGAAATGGAACTGATCATCAATGAATTATCAGCCCACCTTCAGGATTTTGAGAGGACAGGTGACATTATGGCATACCAGAAAAATTATGAAATTACAGTAACAACGGCACCGGACCGGATTGTCCTTGCCAGCCGTCAGGTAATGGGGGTAAAGGACTTTGGCACTTACTACAGTTCGCTGTACGAACGTATGGCAAAGGAACATCTGACACCGGACGGCATGCGGGGGGCCGTATATTATGATGACGAATTTAAACCAGAAAGCACGGATATTGAATTAATTGTAGGAATCCGTGAAAAGGAAAAGGCAGATAAGGTCATGAAAGGCCAGCTGTGTGCCAAAACGGTTCACAAAGGCCCCTACTCTTCTCTGCCGGATGCATATGGAGCGCTGACTGCATGGATCAGCGAAAACGGCTATTCCTGGGCCGGCGCACCTTATGAAATCTATGTAAAAACGCAGTTTGATCATCTTTCGCCTGAGGATTGGGAAACGGAAGTCTATTTCCCTGTAAGCCGGTAATTACATTAAAAATTACGGATCCCCCACCGGCTGACAGGAGATAAATTTTCAAAGGCAGAAGACATCTCCTTTTTCTTCTGCCCCCAGTTCTTTCCGCATTTTCTTCCGGGCATATGTGTAAGCAGACGCAGCCTGCAGCCGGGATATTCCCGCAGATTCTGCCGCCTCCGGAATCGAAAGTCCATAAAAGATTCCGGCAAATACCATCTGAATCTCAAAGTCTGTCAGCTTTTCTGCGGCATCTCTCACATGCGTCACCATTCGTTCTTTCAGCCACAGGCGCATTTCATTGGCTTTCCAGGCTACAGGCGCCAGTGAAGCCCCATGGCCCTGCTCCCTGATTCCTTCTTCCCTTTCCCGCATGTAGATTCCTCCTGTTTCCCCGGTGATGCTTTCTGCAGAGTCTG
>USKC01000068.1 GCA_900555195.1 uncultured Lachnospiraceae bacterium | reverse complement strand
AAGGAGATCTTTCCCATGGAAAGGGGCAGGAAGTACCCAGAACTTCTCATCCCGCATAATATTTGCTTCAATGGGGAGGAGTATGTTATAATTTTATGCATAATAAAAAAGATGGATAATCCTGATTTAACATTTCGACAAGTCTATGCAACAAACAGCAGTTGCCGGATGTGCAGGATTCCAGATAAAATAAAAGGGCAGAGTGAAGCAGGCCTGCAAACTTTACGCAACAAGAAACGACTCTCTGGTAAGATGCGCTTCACAGCCCTTATCGCGTGAAAAACACGCAGAAGGGGAGCAAAATATGGATAAACCGGTATTGGTAATTCTGGCGGCGGGAATGGGAAGCCGCTACGGCGGTCTGAAGCAGATCGACCCGGTGGATGAACAGGGACACAAGATCATTGATTTTTCCATGTATGATGCGCACAGGGCGGGATTTGAAAAGGTTGTTTTCATCATTAAGAAAGAAAACGAAAAAGATTTCCGGGAATGTGTGGGAGACCGGGTCAGCAGGCACATGGAAGTGGAATATGTGTTCCAGGAGCTTGATAAGGTGCCGGAAGGGTTTCAGATTCCGGAAGGAAGGGTGAAGCCCTGGGGGACTGCACATGCGATTCTTTGCTGCAAGGATGTGCTGAAGGGGCCGTTTGCGGTTATCAATGCGGATGATTATTATGGAAGAAGCGCCTTTACAACCCTGTATGAGTTCCTGACTACCCATCAGGACGATGAAAAATATCGTTATGCGATGGTGGGATATGAACTGGGGAACACGCTGACGGATAATGGCTCTGTGGCGCGCGGCGTATGCGTGACGGATGAGAATGGTTTTTTGAAGGAAATTGCGGAGCGCACCAAGATCGTTAAGACCCCGGAAGGAGCTGCCTATACGGAAGACGATGGCGCAACCTATGTGCCCCTTGCATTGGATACGCCGGTGTCCATGAATATGTGGGGCTTCTCTGCAAGCATCCTGAAGGAGCTGGAGGAGGCAGTGAATAGGTTCTTCGCTTCCGAAGTGGAGAAGAATCCCATGAAAGCGGAATGCTTCCTCCCCATTGAGGTGGATAAGCTTCTGAAGCAGGGAAAGGCAACCGTAGAAGTGCTTGCATCCCGGGATAAATGGTTTGGAGTGACTTATAAAGAGGATAAGCCCTATGTGATGGAGTCCATCGCGAAGCTGAAAGCGGATGGGGTATATCCGGAAGTTTTATGGCAGTAGCGGAAGCGGGAAGACGGTAAGACCGGTTCGGCCCGCCTGCCGCACAGTAGGAGCCAAGCGGCCCAAGCGGCAGCAGATAGGAGGAGACCATGGCGATATTAGTAACAGGCGGCGCCGGATATATCGGCAGCCACACGGTAGTGGAACTGCAGAATGCGGGATATGATGTGGTAGTGGTGGATAATCTCTGCAATGCCAGCGAAAAATCCCTTCAGCGTGTGGAAAAGATCACCGGGAAATCGGTTCCTTTTTATAAAGCGGATATCCTGGACAGGGAAGCTCTGAATGAAATTTTTGAAAAAGAAACAATCGATTCCTGCATCCACTTCGCCGGATTAAAGGCGGTAGGAGAGTCCGTTGCAAAGCCGTGGGAATATTATGAGAACAATATTGCAGGAACCCTGACTCTCGTGGATGTGATGCGTAAACACGGAGTGAAAAATATTATCTTTTCTTCCTCTGCTACGGTTTACGGCGATCCTGCGGTTATTCCCATCACGGAGGAATGCCCGAAGGGCCAGTGCACCAATCCCTATGGCTGGACGAAATCCATGCTGGAGCAGATTTTAAGCGATATGCAGAAGGCGGATCCGGAATGGAATGTGGTGCTTCTGCGCTACTTCAATCCGATCGGGGCCCATAAGAGCGGAACCATTGGGGAGAACCCGAACGGAATTCCGAACAACCTGATGCCCTATATTACGCAGGTTGCGGTTGGAAAGCTGAAACAGCTCAACGTATTCGGCAACGACTATGATACGCCGGACGGAACCGGCGTGCGGGACTACATCCATGTGGTGGACCTGGCGAAGGGACATGTGAAGGCGCTGAAAAAGATCGAGGACAATTCCGGACTGTCCATCTATAATCTGGGAACCGGAAAGGGCTACAGCGTACTTGATATCGTGAAGAACTTTGAAGAAGCGACCGGCGTGAAGATTCCTTATGTGATCCAGGCGCGCCGTCCGGGAGATATCGCAACCTGCTACGCGGATCCTAGCAAGGCGGAGCGGGAGCTTGGCTGGAAGGCGGAATACGGAATCAAGGAAATGTGCGCGGATTCCTGGAGATGGCAGTCGCAGAACCCGAACGGGTATGAGGATTGAGAAAAGGGTTCTGACGGCAGATAAGGGCAGCGCTTTCCGGAAAGGCTGCCTGTAAAGAAACATGGATATTTATTTTTATAAAAGGCAGAAGATAGCGTGCGGCGCAAAAAGCGCCGCACGTTTTATATTAGATCGCATTTGGAGACTGGATAGGGGAAATGCCGCTACAATTCAGCCTTGGCTGAATTGTAAGTAACCCCCTTCAAAGAATCCTTCACATAATTGATAAATATATTTTCAGCCGGATTCGGGGCACAGTTGGCAGGCATGATTGCATACAAATCATAGGAAGGGAAAAAACCTTCCGGAAGCATGTATTTGCAATTTTCAGGCAAAATATTTGTTTGCAGAGAAGGAGCGAACCCAAAACCAGCCGTGGAGAAGGCCAGTTGCGCAACGGTATAGGTGCGTCCGATCTGCAGATAAATATTAGAATTCAGATGGATTCCGTTGCTTTCCAACGCCGCGTCAATTAACTGAGAGGTGGGATTAATGCTGGCATTTTTAATATAGGGGTAACGGCATAGCTCAGAAGGATCGATAACAGGATATTTATAAGCCGCATTGAAACGTGCGCTTTGAAAGGTGAGCATTTTAGGGTTTGCAATTACGACGATGGAGTCCTTCTGAATGAGCTGATACTGAAAATCTGTGAGTTTGGCGTCAAGGGCAGAATAAAGGATCAGCATATCCACGCTGCCGTCTTTTAAGGCAGACAACATCTGATAGTGCGGCCCTTCATGAATTGTAGCCCGGATATCGGGATGTTTGTTTAAAAAGGCAGGATAAATAGAGCAGAAAATAGAATCCGCCAAAGAAGTAGTCGTCGCAAACAGAAAGGAACCGGAACTTTGCTGAGGCATGGAAAGCTCAGAAATGAAACGGTTATATCGGCGCAAAATGTCTATAGCCAGTTGATAATATTTTTCACCGGCCCTTGTTGGAATCAGGCCATGGGGAGTGCGGTCGAATAAAGGGACTCCGAGAACGGCTTCTATTTGCTGTACCGTATGAGAAAGGGCGGGCTGAGAAAGAAATAGTTTCTGCGCCGCCTTATTTAGGCTTTTTTCTTCAACGATTGTTTTGATGTATAATAATTCTTTATCCGTCATAGCAATCTCCATTCCGGAGCGTAGCGATAAAAGCAATTTGTGACGCTCCGGCACAAATTGCCGCCGAACTTGTTCGGTTGTGAAACAATAAGTCATCGGACTTATTTTTCAACCTGTCTTCTTTCTTGAAATGATAAACACGAGAATCGACGATTTATCCATATTATAAAAAAAAGAAATTCAATTTACAATGTAAGAAAATTCCGGCTCTGCGGGACTTCTTATGTTCATTTTATGTCGCTTCCCTAATTTATAAGGGTATTAATAAAAAGCATTAGACGGTAAAAAAGGGGGATGATAGTCTGAAATTATTAAGGGAGGGAATGGGGATGTATAAAATCGTTTTGGTGGATGATGAGGAATGGGCGTTGGTATATTTGAAAAAAATCTTTTCAAGAGAAGATTTAATGTTTGAAGTGGTGGGGACGGCAAGTTCCGGATATAAGGCGCTGGATCTCATCCTGGAGAAGGAACCGGATGTCGTCATGACAGATATCAGGCTTCCCAATATGTCCGGCTTAGCTTTGCTGAAATGTCTGCGCGAACAGGGGTATGAAGGGGAAGCGGTGCTGATCAGCGCATATCAGGAGTTCATGTATGCCAAGGAAGCTCTCCGATACGGCGTATATGATTATTGTGTAAAGCCAATTGGGAGGGATATGGCGGAGAATATGTTAAAGCAGCTATTGGTCAGGCTTCGGAATAAGGGAAGGAAGGCGGAGTTAAAGGGTGCGGATGAATCAGACAGCGTTGTCGTGGCCAAGGAAACGCCTGCTGACGGCTTGCATTTTCAGAAATTGCTGGTCTATATCAATAATCATTATCGGGATAAATTGTTGATCAAAGATTTGGCAGGCGCATATGCTCTTTCGCCGAATTACTGCAGCAGCCTATTTGTAAAAAAGACAGGAATGACATTTTCGCAATATTTAACACGGATTCGTATGGAACATGCGGCGGAATTAATAAAGACGGCTCTTTTTTCAGTAGAAGAAGTCGCGGAAAGGGTCGGATACGAGGATGCGGTTTATTTTTATAAGGTGTTTAAAAAATATCATGGACTCTCTCCGGCTAAGTATAGGGAACAATATGGCGGTTCCGGGACAGTCGGGAAGGAATTGATAAAATGAAGGAGCTGAAAAAAAGAAATACTTTATACTGTAAGTTTTTGATGATATCTGTTCTTGTCGGCCTGCTTCTTATGGTATTCCAATCGATCTTTTTTTTCCATTTATCCAAACCCATTACAAAACAGAATGAAGAATATGTTTTTAATTCCGTAGATCAGACGACGGCCGTGCTGCAAAATATATTTACCAAGATTGAGGAAGTATCGAACTCTTTGGCAATCGGGACGAATATTGAAAATTATTTGCTTCCGCCGGATGATTATGAGCTATATAAAGAGCATTTGTATTTTAAAGATACGATTTATTTTTTGGTCAAAGGAAACGATTACATACAGGATGTGGCATTGTATAGAGCGGATGGGAGAATATTTTATCATTACAATAACGATATTGAGATCCATCAAACACTTCAGTTTCATAGACACGAGTTTGAAAATACGATAAGAGAGCCGGGATTTGATGTGCTGTGGGATATGGAAAAAGAAGAACCTTCGATTATTTATGTCCAGCCGGTACGGTATCTAACCCGGCCTCGTTCTTATTGGGGGCAGCAAATAGGCTGCCTTGTTGTAATTTTGGACAAGGGAATGGTACTGGACATCCTTAAGGGAGGCGAAATGGAAACAATATCCGGTATTTCCCTTATCAATGAAAAGGGGGAGGATATTATTTCCACCTATCAGAGCAGGGGATTAGAGGAGGCAGATTTTTCTCAAAAGGAAAGGTATGAGCGGAAGCTTTTGGGGACGGAATGGTATGTGGGCTGCACGATTAATCAGGAAACCATACGGAATCGGTATATAGAGTTCAGATATATGTTTTTCTTGATGGCCTTTATTGCAGTGATATTGTTTCTGGCATTATTTCGGATATATACGAATGGAATTGTCAAACCGTTATCGGATCTGTACGGCCAGATGGAATATGTGACGACGGGAGGACTAAAGAAAAGAATTACCTTGCAGCGAACGGATGAAATCGGATATATTGCAGAGATGATAAACAACATGCTGGATCATCAAACCCGGATATCCTATCAAATGCTTTATACGCAGCAGCATTTGTATGAAAAAGAAATTGAATCAAAGGAAAATGAGCTTAGGATTTTGGAAAATCAAATTAATCCGCATTTTATATTGAATACGCTGCAATGTATCTGCGGGATGGCCATTGCTCATGACGTGCCTGCCATTGCGGATATTTCTGTTGATATGAGCGCTATTTTCAGGTATTCTTTGCGCGCGCCTGAGATGGTTACGCTTCGCGAAGAGTTGGAGACGGTTAAGCACTATTTGCATATCGTGGATGTCCGGTTTGGCGGCAGATTTCAAAGTTCCATAGAGACGGAAGCGGCATTGCTTTCCTGCAGTCTTCCTAAGATGCTGGTTCAGCCGATGATAGAAAATGCAGTGTCTCATGGTATGGAAGAGAAGGAGGAAGGACACATTGAGATCCGTTGCATGCAGGATTCGCCCGCAACAATGAAGATTATGATTCAGGATGATGGGAAGGGAATGGAGCCAGAAACATTAAAGGAGCTGAAAAAGGTTTTATCAAGCGAGGAAGAATTGGAAAAAGTGTGCCTAAAAGTAAAGAGGGTGGGGATTGCAAATTCCTGTCTTCGGATCAAACGATTATATGGGGAGCCATATGGCATGACCGTGGAAAGTTTTTACGGGGAAGGAACCAGGGTGTGTATTTTTCTTCCCTGCATAGAACAAAACAGTAGTAGAAATGAACAAAAAACATCGTAGTTTTTTCCATAAAAAAGAAGATTGTGTTTTTCTATAATCAGGTTATCAAAAAACCTGAGGGGAGGATGGGGATGAAAAGGATAGAAAACACAAGAATTCCGGGGAAAAAACAATGGAATAAAATATGGAAGAACCGAGGGCTGTATTTATTTCTTGCCCCGACCTTGCTTTATTTCATTATATTTAATGTCGCTCCGATTTACGGGCTGCAAATAGCCTTCCGCGATTTCAGGCCGGCCCTTGGAATTACAGGAAGTCCTTGGGCAGGACTGAAATATGTGGAGAAATTTGTCACATCCTATTCCTTTTGGACGCTTCTGAAAAATACGCTGACATTAAGTGTGTATTGCCTGGTTATTTCTCTTCCGCTTGCCTTGCTGCTAGCGATCGTGTTGAAATATCTTCCGTTCAAACGGCTTAGCAGATTGGTTCAGACGGTCTCATATATGCCGCATTTTATATCTATGGTCGTCCTGGTTGGGATGCTGAAGGTATTTCTTATGCCGGGAAACGGGATTGTAAATCTTATTTTGGGGACTTCTATTGATTTTATGGGGGATCCCAAATATTTCCCTCATTTATATGCGTGGACGAAGGTCTGGTCACACTTGGGCTATAATGCGATTATTTTTATTGCGGGCCTTACGGGAGTCAGCGAAGAGCTGCATGAAGCGGCAATTATGGACGGAGCGAACAAGCTGCAGAGGGTTATTCATGTGGATATGCCTAACGTGGTGCCGATGTTGATTATATTGCTGATTATGGAATCGGGAAATATTTTGAACGTTGGTTTTGAAAAAGCATTCCTGATGCAGAGCGCGACAAATTTAGGCGTTTCTGAAATTATCAGCACTTATGTGTATAAGATGGGGCTGCTGAATACGCAGTATAGCTATGCCGCCGCTATTGGACTGTTTAATAATGTGATCAACTGCCTGATCCTGGTGTTGGTGAATAAAATTGCCCAGAAAACAACGGAATCTTCTTTGTGGTAAACCGTAGGACTGATCGAGAAAGGGAGGAGCAAAATGAACAGGAGAGCAGATCGCATTTTTGACGGATTCATTATTGTATTTGCCGTTTTTGTGTTGGCCATATGCGCATACCCATTATATTTTGTCGTCATTGCGTCGGTCAGCGCGCCCGAACAGGTCATGGCAGGGAAGGTTGTCTTACTGCCAAAGGAGCTTACTTTTTCGGTGTACGAATATATTATGGACGAAAAGAGATTGTGGATGGGTTACCGCAATACGATTTTCTATACGGTTGGCTCCGTCATTTTTGGCATGGCGCTGACAATTCCGGCATCTTATGCATTATCCAGGAAGGATTTGGTTGGGAGAAATTTCATCATGAAATTTTTGACCTTTCTGATGTTTTTTCAAGGAGGGCTGATCCCGACATATATTATTGTGAGCAAGCTTCATTTGGTAAATACGCCTTGGATATTAATTATTCTAAACTGCATCACGGTTTCTAATATTATAGTGACGCGCACATTTTTTATGGGGAATATTCCGGATGAATTGATGGAAGCCGCATTTTTGGATGGGTGTGGAAACATAAAATTTTTCCTGTCTGTGGTGCTGCCGCTTTCAAAAACAATTTTAGCTGTGATGATTCTCTATATCGCGGTATGGCAATGGAATTCTTATTTTAACGCATTGATATATACGACGGACAGCGGGCTGCAGCCGTTGCAGCTGATATTGCGCGATATTCTTATACAGGGGCAGAATTTGACTACGACAGACGAGATGGATGCCGAAGCGGTAAGGTTTATGATGGAAATATCCCAGATGATCAAATACGGAGTCATTGTAGTGGCAACGGTGCCGATTATCTGCGCATATCCATTCCTACAGAAATACTTTGAAAAAGGGGTATTGATCGGCTCGGTGAAGGGATAAAGGGAATTTGTTCAGAATGTAGGATGGAAAAGTGGAAGGCCGATTCTGAATACTTTGCCATCTGCAGATAAACGTTATGAAAATCATGTGGTATAAGGAGGGAAGAGCATGCATTACAGAAGATTTATGAAAAAGATGGCCGGAATTGCCCTGGCAATATCCATGGGGGCAGGATTATGCGCCTGCGGGCAGACAGAGACCGGCGGCGATGTCGCTTCCGGAGCGGCAGAGAAAACAGAAGAGGCCTCCGGCAATGGAGAAACAGGAGAGGTGTCGCCCAGTAAGTTTTATGATGAAGAAGGGGATTTTATACTGCCGCTCTCGGACGGTTCGTATACATATAAAATATTGTGGGAAAAGGATCCGAATGATGTCGGCACCATAGAGGATAAAGAGATTCTGATGCAGGCATTGGAAGCGACAGGAATTAAGATCGAGGTGGAAGAGGTATCTTCACAGGGCTGGGAGGAGCGCCTTTCGGTACTGTTTGCCTCAGGCGATCTGCCGGATGTTATTTGCGGGCCGATCAATAATATTGAAAATTTTACGGATCTATGCCTGGATATTACAGATATGCTTCCGGAGTATGCGCCTTGGATGTATGACTTTATGTATAACCAAGAGCCTTCTGTGGCCAGGGCTGAAGCGGTCGGAGGCAGACTGTATTCCTTACCACAGGTAAGAATCAACGGGGTATATCCGAGATATTTCTGGTCCATCAATAAGAGCTGGCTGGAAAGGGTTGGGATGGATGTTCCCACGACGACGGATGAACTCTACGAAGTGCTGAAAGCCTTTAAGGAGCAGGACGCCAATGGGAACGGCGATCCCAATGATGAAATTCCATATTCCTTCTTCGGGTTGGATAATAACGACGGCTTATATAGCTGGATGAATATGTTCGGATTGATCAACGATGGGGCGAACAGGGCGCAGCAATATGTTATGGTAGAAGACGGAAAAGTGCTTTTTGTTCCAACGGACGAAAGATTTTATGCGATGCTGCAGTATTTGAATAAGCTGTATGCGGAAGGACTGTTGGATCCCGATGGGATGGTTCAGGAATATGTTGACAGGACGGCAAAAGGAACTGCGGATCTGCTGGGTTTTGTGAACGCGGCTGGATTGTTTACAGTGGTTACCGGAGATGAGGTTGGAGAAGACTTTACCTACTTGCTTCCTCCGGAAAGCGAGTATGGCTCTGTAATTCAGCAAAATGATCCTGCCGGAGAGCTTGCTCCGCATATTTTTACAATTACAAAGGCGTGCGAGCATCCGGAAGAGCTGCTCGTTATGTGCGAATGGATGAATTCTACGCAGGAAAATCGTTTTGTGGGACGTTTTGGTCCGGAAGGCGCCGGCTGGGTTTTCGATGAGGAGGGAAAAAGAGAAAATCAGACGGACTTTACGGGAAAGACGTATTCTAACCGCTCCCAGGCATCTATGACTACCGGCGGACAGAACAGGCTTCCGATTTTCTGTACATTGGAAGAAGAGATGATGAGGGGGTACAGCGGATTCTCTGTCGAGTATAATGAATTCGGAATGAATGACTATGGCCCTGACGGAGGACATGCGTATGAAGAAGGATTTCCTTTGGGAAACGATTCCATGGAGGCTGCGGCAGAGCGGGCGCAGATGTTTTCTGAAATCGATACCTATATTCAGAATTTCGTGGCAGAATCGGTTACAACAGGGATTGATGATGCGAAGTGGGAAGCGCATATTAAGAACTGTGAAGCGTTGAATGTCGAAGGCTATGTACAGAATTTCCAGTCGTTATATGATACGCTGATGAGTTAAATTCTGGATATTGGTATTAACAAGGATAACTGAGCAGGCCTTTTGCTCAATCGGCGGGCAAAAGGCCTGCTTGAAAAATGGTAGGTTCGTTACTATTAAGAAGATTTTATGATGCGGATAGGGGGCCTTGGGGTGGAAATCATAAATACGGCGGTTGCGGGAACGTTAGAACCGTGCGACTGTATGGTGCAGCTGAAAAAGGGCGCTGATGGATTACGGCTGTCTTTGGAAAGCAAAGTCCTTTCCCAATACGGGAATCAGATCAGGAAGGTTGTCATAGAAGCGCTGGAAAATTGGGGGATAACAGATGCGGAGATTATGATAACGGATATGGGGGCGTTTGACTGGACAATCAGGGCCAGGGTTTGGTGCGCGGCCTATCGGGCCTGCGGGCAGATGGAGCCGTTTGATTGGGAGGGGTTGGAAAAGTGAGAAATACGGATAAGAAGCGTCTGAGAAGGACAATGCTGTTTATGAGCGCCCAGAAACCGAATTTGATCAAGGATCCATATATTTATCAGCCGGATTCGGTGATTTTAGATCTGGAGGACGCTGTTGCGGTGGGCCAAAAGGATGCGGCGAGATTCTGTCTGTTTCAGGTTCTAAGGCATGTGGATTATGGCAACGTTGAGCGGGTTGTGAGAATAAATGGATTAAATACGCCATATTGGAAAGAAGATATCCGCTGCGCTGTAGCGGGAGGGGCAGAGGCAATCAGGCTGCCGAAAACGGAGTCGGCAGAAGACGTTAGGAGGGCGGAAGCTGCGATTGCGGATGCGGAAAAGGAATTCGGAACTTCCCCGGGCCGTACCCTGATGATGGCGGCGGTCGAATCGGCGAGGGGAGTGATGAAAGCGGCTGAAATCTGCGGGGCGTCGGAGCGTATATTTGGGATTGCTTTGTCTGGGGCCGACTATACAAAGGATCTGCAGACTTGCATTACAGGCACCGGAGTAGAACTGATGGGAGCAAGACAAAATCTGATCATAGCCGCCAGGGCCTCAGGCGTCCAGTGCTTTGATACGGTATATACGGATATCGATAATCTGGAAGGACTGAAGGAAGAGGTAAGGCTTATTCATTTAATGGGGTTTGATGGGAAGAGCATTATTCATCCAAAACAAATTGCGCCCGTACATGCGATCTTTGCTCCAAAGCAAAAGGAGGTGGAATTTGCGGCGAAGGTGATCCGCGAAATTGAGGATAAAAAAGAAAAAGGGATTGGGGTATTTTCTGTTGACGGGAAAATGATAGATATTGCTTTTTATGAGGGGGCAAAAAGGACAATTGAATTGGCGGAAAAATCGGGAAGGTATAGTATGGAGGAATTGGGGCTATGATGAATGCGGTCGGGAGGGATATTCCGGAGGATATTCTGGCCAGGACAGGAAAAGACGTTTTTTGCGGAAATTTATATTATGACGGACGAGAATATGTAAAAGCGGGAGTAAGAACCCAATGCAGGCTGCGCTCCGGCGGGAATAAGCTGGTAAAGGATATCCATGAGGCGCTGGTAAGATGCGGGATACATGATGGGATGACGCTGGGGTTCCACCATCATTTTCGGGACGGGGACTATATTGTAAACAGGGTCATGGAGGAAGTGCATAACATGGGGATCAAAAATATTACCATATGCGCCAGCTCCTTGGGAAAGGCTCATGATCCTTTGGTGGAATATATTGAAGACGGCACAATTACCAATATCCAGACGTCCGGAGCAAGGGGAAAGATTGGACAGG
>USKC01000067.1 GCA_900555195.1 uncultured Lachnospiraceae bacterium | reverse complement strand
TCTTCCTCTGCACCGGACCTTCGCTGTCAGCGCGGCGAAATCCGTTTTGGTTCTCTTGTATTGGGAGTTTAAACCCTGTTATAATAATAGAGTCAATACAAACATTTGCCTGATTTTTGAAAGGCAGCGGTGTATAAACAACGATGAGAAAATATCTGACCATCAGCGAATTCGCAGAATTGAGAAATGTGAATATCAATTCCCTGCGCTACTACGAAAAATTGAACATTCTTCTTCCCGCATGGGTCGATCCGAAAACAAACTATCGGTATTATCTGCCCGAACAGTTGGGGACACTGGATGCGATCCAGCTCTGCATTCAGCTGAATATCCCGCTGAAAAATCTGAAAAATTATATTGATGAAAATGGCGATCTGGATGAAAAAGCGATTCTTGAAGACGGCAGAAGGGCGATGCAGACGCAGATCGCTCAAATGCAGCAAGGAATGGAACTCACGGAATTCCATCTCAATGTCATGGAGGAAAATAAAAAATACAGTGCACAAAAGGGCGTCTATTCCCGCAGAATCGGCGAGCGGTTCTTTGTGGAGGCTCCCTGCCCCGGAGACTGGGATCTTCCGGATAAAAACGATATGCACTGTGCTTCGTCTAACCTGATGTCCCGGGAAAAAACGGCCATCGGTCTGTTTCATGATGCCCAAATCCTGGATATGGCTCCGGTATTTCCCACGGGCGTTTTGGTCCGCTGCGGAACTTCTCCCATATCTTATTCCTTCTTTGTTCAGGTTTTGCATCCAAAAGAACAGGATTTACAGGTTGTCCGTATCCCTGAATCCGATTTTCTGTGCGTGCAGCTTGATATCACGCCGCAAACCGACGTCCTGCAGGTGATAAAACAGAATTTTGATTTTCATCGCTTAACATTCGCCATTGTAACAAATATGCCCTTGGCGAAATCCAGTTTTAACAGTATACACAGCGAAATCCAGATTCCTGTTTTAAAATCCGGGGACTTATAGGCGGCTGCCCGGAGCGCTTGTTCTGCGCGACAGAAAGCGACATTTCTCTCCATATAAAAAGGCTGCTGCAGCCGGGATCGGTTTCTATTTCCCAATCACAGCCACAGCAGCCCTAAAGGACTTCAGGCACTTCCATATTATCGGATATTATCCGTACTATTTGATATTATCCGTTTCTTCTCCAAATATCCCTGTCCTCATTGCAGGAACGGATCACTTCAATCTCCTCCGGATCATACGGGGTGAAATCCGCATGGAAAATATCATGCATCCAAAGGCTGGTATCGATGTTCGGTTCATTCTTGATAACCTCCCATACGATATGGTGCTGGCTCTTCCCATTCACAAAGCCGAAGAAATAGCTGCCGACCCCTTCCCGCTTCCATAGCGGCAGCTGTGTCTGGATCAAGCTCCGGTAAGGGCGGTGCAGCCATTCCGTATTGATTAACGGCCGGCCAAACTGACGCAGAGAATGGACAAGCTGACGCGCATGCAGATAATCCCCATAATAATGGAAGGTGACGATATCCGACAGGGCGATCGCTTCCAGCTCTATCTCCGCATAGGTGGTAGGATCCTGATACCATCCCCCCTCGCTTCCCAATCCCCAGATATCCGCGGTGAGCGGCTGGCTTATATCCTTTTCACGCATCCAGGAAAAGATTTTCTTCATCATCGGCAGGGAGGTCATCCCACGGCTGGAATTACCCGCTTCATTCCAGATATTCCAGATCAGGATACGGGAATCCTGCCCATAGCGCTCCGCCAGTTCTTCCACATAGCGGCGGATTTCCGGCTCCATCGCCGGGTCATCCGTGATGCTGTATCCCACAGTTTTTCCACTCTGTGTACTGTCATCAAATGGCGTCACCGGACTTCCCCCGAAATATCCGGGAACGGGCTCCGGCTGCGGGCCCAGTTGTTTCGGTTTATACTTTTCCTTCGGAACACAGCAGTCGCTAAATAGGATGGGCATCAGCGTCATGTTGTACTTTTCCAGCAAATCCAGCAGTTCATCCATGCTGGCAAAAAACTGATCGTGTTCCTGCCTCCACACATCAAAGGGCAGGGAAACACGGATGCTGTTAAACTTCAGGAATGCCGCGAGCGCCAGTTCCTTTGCAGCATCCTTGAACGCCTCCTCATGATGATACGACTGGAAATAGTACACACTTCCCGTCATGGAATTGCTGGGAATGAAATTAAATCCCGTGATCCATTCATGCTCCCGGTACCAGTCCCAAATTTCTTCTTCCGTCCACCTTCTTTTCATTGTCATACCCTCCTTATGACGCGATATTGCTGATAATCTTCTCCGGAGCCGGGGACATATAATCCATCAGTCCGGCCGCCACATGATACATCTGCGCATGCGCGAGTCTGGCGGCGCGTACCATCTCCGCATAAGGCGTGCCGCACACATCCAAAAAGCCGATCTGATAATTCTCCCCATCCGGCCGGCCCAGAAAGGGCTGATCCCAATATTCAAAATACTGTACGCCTACGCACTCCGGCACATGCAGGGCATGATTGAGATAATAGCGGTAAGCCTTCCCCCGGCTCTCCTGATCCGCCACTCCGATAATGCCCGTGGCATCCAGCCCTCGATCCAATGCCCCAAAATGGAATTCCCCGATCATGACCGGCATCTTCACCAGCGCTGCTACCTCTGTGAGGACAGCGGTGGGATCGATTTTATAGCAATTAATGGAGAATACATCCATGAACTCACAGCCGGCCGTCTGCTCCGGATACAGAATGAACGCATAGCGCATGCCCAAATTCAGATGATTTGGATCTACCTTCTTCAGTTCCAGCGCAGGCACCCTCACATACTCCCGGATCATACGGGCTGAAAACGCCTTCAGATCTTCCCGCGCCGCTTCCGTCAGCCTGCCTTCTGCGGCCCGGCCTGCAGCCCGCTTTCTGAAATTCCCTTCCATATCTTCCAGTTCCCAGGCCGCGTATAACGCCTCCGTTCCCCCGTATTTTTCTTCCAGAAAATGCAGAAGCGCCTTCCCCGTTTCCGTCTCTTCTTCCACGCCAAGCAGTTCTTCCGCCAGACATACATCATGAGAAAAAGCCCACTGCGGTTCATTTCTCATATAATATCCGATCATGTTGGCGTCGTTCCTGCCCTCATTCAGCTGCGCCGCATACGCTTTCGCGCTTTCCAGATATTCCTGTGAAAATACATCCGGGAAATCCCGGTAAATTTTACATCTTGTAGACGGATAGCCCACCAGCGTTCTCGTATAAGGCATGTTGCTTCGGCGGATAAAATCTTCATCCGAAAACGCGCCTATCGTATTAAATCCCCAGCTTCTCAGCCGGCTGACAGTCAGCCGCTCCCATTCCTGCCTCCAGTCCGCACCAAAACAACGGATCAGATTCGCCACCGGGAAATTCATATACTCCTCTGCTTCTTTTCTCATCCACGGATCCGGACGGATCGCCTGGTCATACTCCCCGCCCTTTTCCGGGAGCCAGTCATAACAGGATTCCAACCCGTCTATGGGCGTGCACTCATCCGTACGCACGCAGTCCATTCCGGCGGTCAGGAAAGCGCAGCCCTCCGGATCCACCAGCCACCAGTGTGATTCCGTCTTCTCCAGGCGGAAATATCCGGTCGCCGGAAAACGCAGCCCCGTATATCCCCCATAACTGCTGCGCTCCTTCCATCCCTCTTCCTCCAAAAGGGCCTGTCTTTCCTCCTGGAGCCCCTTCTTCAGGTCTTCCACACTGCTGCGTTTTCCCGGCCAGTTCCCCTCCTTTTTCTGTCCGAGCAAATCAACAAGTGGCTTCCCACTAAACGGACAATCCGGCTGCTCCCAAGACAGAGCGAACCGACGTATCTCTATCTGCTGCCCTTCCCAGCCTTCGCGCAAACCGATGGCAAACCTTCCGATCCGTTCCGGCCTTACCGCTTTGCCCGTCACAAAACTGCGCAGCTTCCCAGGTGTTCTTCCCAGGAAAATGTGCTGTGCGTCCAAAGCTTCAAACGGCAGGACGAGCCGCACCTCTTCCTGTGGAATCATGGACATCCGCACGGTGAGATCCGGCTCTTCACCCTCATTTCCCTTCTCCCAGATCTCAAACTGGAAAACCAAAGACCAGGAAGGAAGGCTTTTCACATCCACCGACAGATACCTGTAATCCTCCCAGCGTATTTCCCCATTTTCCGCCAGGTTCCAGAATGCCCTGGCCGCGTTTCCCTTCCCGCAGCCAAGCAGCCAGGCTCCGTCGCCTCTTTCTTCCCACAGCGTCCCCTTCTCGGCCGCAAACTGGCCTTCATTCAAGATCCATTCCTTTTTTCCCTCTCCCGGGTCACTCATAACTGCTCCTTCCTGTTGGTTGATTTACGAAACAGGATTTCATAATCCAACATCATTTTCTCCTCGTATTCTTCACCCTGCAGGAAACGGATCATCTGCGTCCCTATCGCATTCCCTAGCTTTCTGCCCGTGATATTTACGGCGGTTACTGCAGGCGAAAAATAATCCAGCGTTGGACTGTTGCACAGGGAAGCCACTGCAATGTCACGCGGTATCCGATATCCTTCGCCCAGAAGCCTGGACATCAGCCGCGCACAGATCAAATCATCTGCACAGATGATACAGTCTGCCCTGCTGGAAAATATGGAACGGATGATCCCCTCCATCCGTTCCATATCCATCAGGCTGGCCCGGAAAATCTGAAGTCCCTTTTCCATACCGCACCGCTCCAGCGCTCCGCTCACCCCCCGGCAGCGCGCACTGTTCACCCCATAAGCGTTTACGGTCGTTATCAGGGCAAATCTCCGATATCCCCTGCCCACCAGCATCATGGTCAGGCTTTCCGCAGCCGCACGGCTATCCGAGTCCACCTGAATCACCCCCGGATAGTCACATGAACCGATCAGTCCGACCGGGAAAGGCAGCTCACTGAGATATTTCAGCCGGGCATCTGATTTCGTATTCTGCATCAGGATGATGGCGTCCACCTTTCCGGAATCCACAAGCCTGCGGATTCCGGAAAGTTCATCCGCCCCTCCTGGTTCCACCATCACCTGATACTGCAGAGAGGACGCAGCCTCGCTGATCCCCAACAGACATTCCTCAAAAAACGGAATGCTCATTGTATATCCCGCTGTCGGAAGGATCACCCCCAGATTCTGCGTGCTGTGTGCCGTCTCCTGTTGCTTTGGCCACATTCCTGCCTGCCTTGCACATGCCTGAATCTTCAGCCTGGTTTCCTCGCTGATGCGCCCTTTCCCCGAAAGCGCCCTGGAAACTGTGCTTTTAGATACCCCCAGCTTTTGTGCAAGTTCTTCTATCGTCATGTGACCCTCCCCCATTTCTGCGCAACCATTTGCGCTGCAACCCTTTGCTTCCTTTCCCTTAGATGGGCGGCTGCCTTATTTTCCCTTTCTTTTTATTATATCGTTTGTTCCGCAGCAGTCAATTCGCCTTTCCCCTGAATCTTTTTTCTTTTTTGAGCAAAATTTCTCCCAAACCATGCAAAATGTGCGCAATATTTGTTTCAAAATTGCGCACAGAACGGCCCAGGTACAGCCTATGTAAATCCGCAATCAAAAAAGAGCCCTTTCGGACTCTTTTTCGATTCGTATGCTTTTATGTATGCAGTTTGTTAGTTATATCTAACTAAATTCAGTATATGCAATGCCGGCCTTTCTGTCAACCGCCTTTTTAAATTAATTTTCTCATTAGGCCGCCGTTCCCTCAACAATTCAGACAGACTGCGCTTTCCTTCCAGCTTTTTCATCTTTTTACCTAAAATGAGGTTACCTTTGGCAAAAACAGGAGAATTGTATACCTCCCCACTCATGCTATATAATGAATAATATACAGGTCAGCAGGAGGTCTTATGAAGATTCGGGTTGTTGTAATCGATGATGAATTGATAGAAGCAGAAGGCCAAAAACGGCGTATCCTGCGCATGGATTTGGAACGAATTGGGACAGTCAGTGTCTATACAGACGGAAGCCGTGCACTGCAGGAATTGAAAATGGTATCTGAACCTGTCATCGCCTTGGTTGATATCAATATGCCCGGCGTCAACGGTTTGGACTTAATGCACCTTCTGCAGGATAAGCAGAATCTGCGCTTCATTGTAATCAGCGCTTATGATGAATTCAAATACGCCCAAAAATCCATGTCCTATGGAGTCAAATATTACCTGCTAAAGCCCTGTTCTTTCTATGAGCTCAAACAAGCGATTGAAGCATGTATTTCTGAATTGGACACACAGATCTCTCTTCCGGATGCCTGGATACAGAATCTTTCCACGCTTTCCGGAAACCAGCTTTCCGCCGATCTGGCAAGCGTGGAAATGGCGCATTATCCATTCTACTGCCTGATCTATTCCGAATATCCTTTCTTGTATTTTGACCCGGATAAAATTGCCCATAAATATGAATTTCTCACATTTTTTCACCGGAAATTGCTTCTCATCAACATGGAACACGCAGACTGTCTTCACACCATTGTTTCTGATCTGAAAAGCAGGAATTTCGCACGGAGAGCCGTAATCAGTCAAACTGCGGCCGCTGCAGATCTAAAAAAACTGTTCTGGCAAGTAACCAGTCTGCTTGAAGTAAAAGCGAGCATTCGGGAAAAAACCTTTCTTTGGGCTGATCAGGAACCATTGAAGCCCCGCATTTGTGATGTGTATCCACATATTCTGCACCTTCTTGAAAAGCATATACATGAACGGGATTATAACGCCTTACGGAAATTGCTGATGGATACCATCTCAGAGACCTTGTACCGTTATCAGGTTTCTTCCGTTAATCAGCTGCTTGAAAGCATCATGAAAAGTCTGTATAATTTGGGGCTTCACTTACATGTCCATCTTGCTGCGGATGCCAAAGATTGGAAAAGTCTGGAACATCTGGAAGATATCCTCTCCCATATGCTGCATCAGCTGGATGTATTGGAACAGCAGGAAGCGCGTTCCACATACCACTATATCATTCAATGGTCCCTGGAATATATCGAACATAATCTGGCGGATAAGGAAAAACTCAATATGACTTTGCTTGCAAACCGCTGGAATCTGAATTACAGCTACTACAGTCAATTATTTAAAAAAGAAACAGGCGTCACATTTTCCGAGTACATAGCCCAGCGCAGGATGCAGGTAGCCGCAGATAAAATCTTAGAGGGCCACGAATTATCCGATCTGGCGGAAGAAATTGGACTGAGCGGGAAATCCAGTTTCTTCAGGGCCTTCAAGAATTACTACCACATGACCCCCGCCGAGTGGAAAAAGAAAAATTATAAATAGGAGGGAATCTGTTATGTTTCAATCACCAAAGGGAACCGTCCGCCTGCTTCCAGGTACGGCAATGCAAAAAATGCAACTGGATTATGCATACTTAATGGAGTTGAAAGAAGAGAATCTGCTCTTTCCCTACTATACAGAAGCCGGGCTGAACGGAAAGCTGGATCACGAATTGAAGGGATTGCATGGCGGGTGGGACGCCCCGCTTAGTCAGCTGCGGGGGACTTTCACCGGGCACTGGCTCAGTGCCGCCGCCATTCTCTGTGCCCAGGCCGATCATTCATGCGATTTGGACGAAACGGCCAGCACTTCTTCCAATCGCTTTCTTTCCGCCAAAGCCCTTGCCCGGCTCAGAGCAAAAGCGGACTATATTGTATCTGAAATCGGAAGATGTCAGGCCGCCAACGGCAACGGCTGGGCTTTCTCCATTCCGGAAAAATTCTTGTATGGTTTGAAACAGGGACGTTCCTTTTTTGCTCCCCAATATGTCTGTCACAAAACCATGATGGGCCTCTTCGACATGTATCGGTATGTACAGAATGCGGAGGCTCTGAATATTCTTATAAAATGTGCAGACTGGTTCTATGAGTTCAGCAATAATATTTCCAGGCAGACAATGGACCGCATGATGGATATGCAGGAAACCGGAGGAATCATGGAGTTATGGGCGGATCTCTATTCCGTCACGAAAGATACAAAACATCTGCAGCTGCTCCGGCGTTATGAACGTCCCAAGCTCATTTGTCCCCTTATCGCGGGCAAAGATGTATTGAATAATATGCATGCCAACTCTACCATTCCGGAAATCCATGGCTGTGCAAGGGCTTATGAAGTTACGGGTGAGGAACGTTACCGGAAAGCAGTTGAGAATTATTGGAAATTCGCGGTTGACCTCCGCCCTTCCTATGCCACCGGCGGGCAGACAGACGGGGAAATTTGGGCTCCCGGAAGCCGTCTTTCCAGAAGGCTTAGCAGCAGGAATCAGGAACACTGCGTCGTCTACAACATGATCCGCCTGGCAGATTATCTCTTTCGGTGGACCGGAGATAAACGCTATCTGGATTATATAGAAAGCAATATTGAGAATGGATTATATGCCCAGGCCTTTCATCCTCTTTCCGGAACTGACGCATCAGGCGAAGCAACTACCGGCATCGTATGTTATTATCTCCCACTTTCCGCCGGAAGCCGCAAAAAGTGGGGTAGCAAAACCGAAGACTTTTGGTGCTGCCACTGCACTGCTGTTCAGGCCAATTCCAGATATCAGGAGTGGATCTATTATATAAAAGACAGCGATGAGAGACAAATAGAGCCTTCCATCCCGGAACTAATCATCGCCCAGTATATCCCTTCCGTTTTGGACACGGAGCTCTCCCATACCCACATTCATCTTTCCATGACGGAAAACGGGCTGGGAGGTCATCAACTGAGGATTCAGGATCTGGCCCTTCAAATGGAGGCCCATCCCGATTATAAGCAGATGGAATTGGTAATACATGCGGAATCCGAAACGGAAATAATGATCAAATTCCCCATACCCTGGTGGATAAACGGAAAGATGCGCATTGAAGTGAATGGAACCGATTGTTCCTATGAATGCCGGGACGGTTATGCCATTCTGCAGCGTCGTTGGTCATCCGACCGAATCGTGATACAGATTCCCAAAACCATCACCTGCAGTGAATTGCCTGATGAACCGAATACCGTCGCTTTTCTTGACGGCCCTGTGCTTCTTGCCGGCCTGATCGATCATGAAATCACTTTATACGGCGATAAGCATGCGCCCATGAAAATGTTAAAGCACAGCCATGAACGGGAATGGGCCAACTGGATGCCGGACTACCGCCTCATCGGTCAGCCCCGAAGCATGCTGCTGAAGCCGCTTAAAGATATCGGCGAAGAAACCTACACCGTATATTTTCCGTTCCTTCCCAAATCCTGAGCTGCATCTGCCGGAAACCAGACATGCACAGTTACTGTTGCATCGCAGGATATCCTGATACCGGCATCCTTTCCATATAACATTCTTAATCGTGCTGCAATATTTTTTAACCCAATCTTCCCACCATTTGGTTGAGCTTCCACTTCCGCTAATGTCTCGTTTATTCTCAGCAGATCGGCGGGTGGAAGCTTTTCTCCTGAATTCTCCACCATAATATGAAAATGTCCTTCTTCGTTCCGTCTGGCACGAATTCTGATTTGTTTCCCATCTCCATATTTCACAGCATTTTCGGCCAGCGGCTGAAGAATGAATTTAGGCATCCGTACTTCTTCCAACTCCAATGTTGTTTCAAAGGAATATTCTATTTTATTTTCATAAAATGTATTCACAAACCGGATATATTTGGAAACAATATCCGCCTCTTCCCGCATCGTCACGAACACGGCAAAGGACATATTATATCTAAGGATCTGGGCGAGATAAGTGATCGCGTCCGACATCTCGTACTTCTTTTCTTCCTCAAGTGCAACTTGAATAATCCCCAAACCATTGTAAAAAAAATGCGGGTTCATTTGCATCTGCAGCGCGCTGGCTTCAGCCCGGCTTTTTTGCTCTTCAAGACGCACCGTCCTGTCCACATACGCATGCAGTTCATCTAAAGATGGTTGAACTGAATCGCTATTCTTTTAATATCCTTGGATTTGCCTATTGGTATCTTCTTTTCAAAATTACCATGCGCAGCCTGATCAATCGCTTCCATCATCAAATACATGTGTTTAAAAATATGCTTCAGCAATCCAAAGCTGATAAAAAACATTAAAACCAGCCCATATATCACCCATATCAGAATCTGCCGCGTTGTATCGGCAATATTATTCTGTATCAGAGAAGTATCCAGCCTCTGGCAAAGATACTGATGAAAGGCATCGTTATATACAGAAACCATCCCTTCTTCCGGCGTTGTCATCAATTGGATCTCGTTTCCTACGGCCGCTTCTTTCAATTCACGGAATAGCTGTTCTTCTTTTACCCGAATGACGAAAACACCCAACATTTTCCCTTTAATACCCGTTTGCTTATACGCATAGCATATTCCTTCTGAGCCATCCATTCCTGCATAGATTCTGTCGCTCACATTCATAAACCATCCTGCAGTTTCCTCTGATTCCAGAAACCTTTCCATCTGTCCATCTCTTGTCAGCCATTCTGCCCGCAGAAACATCTTTCCATGCTCCGGCATATTCTCATCCAGAAAATAAAAAGTAATCTGCTCTATCACTCCCTCATTGATACCCTGCACCAGAGAAAATGCCTGGCTCACTTCATAGTTAAGCCTCAGAATATTCTGGCTATTATGCACATAGGGCGTGGATATGTAATTCCGAACCTCATTCATGTTGGACAGATAGGTTAATGAATTCATGATTTGTGTGCATTCATCCATTATGGAACGGTTTACCGCTTCAAGCTGATTGATCTGGTATTCTTTCTGTACCTGATACATCTCCCTCGAAAAGTCTTTTAAATAAGCAAAAACAAGGATGAGAGCCGGTATCATGATAAAGAAAATTAAAGCGACATGAATTTTGTTCATAATGCTCATACCGGTAATTGTGTTCTTAACCCTTTTCATCCGACTCTCTCCTTGTTTTACGCGTCCTTATTCAGTTGTCTATATCCTTCTCATTCTGCCAGCGTATACGCTGTGCCATATGTTTCATTATAGGCTGCCAGCAGAGATTCTGCTACTTCCTTTCCGCCAATCCTCATATATTCTTCTACATATTCGTCCCAGTTGTCAAAAGATTCATCCCCCAGAATAAACTTCACCCGCATCTCATCACAAAGTTTTTCCAAATCGGCATTATATGTGGTGTATGCGTCACTCGTCAAGCCAACAAACAGATTCCGGTAAAGCGGGCCGTTCGCCGCCTGCTCAAAGCATTCTTTGAAAAACGGTTCATTCTCCAAAAGTTCCGGATAGATATCCATTCTCTGCAATACGGAGTATGTCTCATTATCGTTACCTTCCATCTTCACTCCATCAAGGCGCATTTTATCTGGATCATTGGTAGCACAGTAAGTGAGATTCCCTTCCTCATCCACCATCCAGTGAATCCCTTCCACACCGTATTTACAGGTCCGATATCCTTCATCCGTGACCATCCAGTCTATCAATCCCAACAGTTGTTCAATCTTCTCTTCATCCTTATAGGAGAAACTGACCACACCGGAAAGGCCGTCGCTGGCCTGCATTCCTTGTCCTGCAGAAGCATCCACCGGAGGATCCGCCGTGATCAGTTCTCCTTCCGGCTGTGCCTGGGCAAATCCTAAGTCGCGCGCCAGAGTACCAGGTGTGGACCACCATGCTGAGAAAGAACCTATTTTTCCGTTGTTCATCTTCTGCGTGAATTGTTCTGATGTATCTGTAAATATTTCAGGATCAATGTATCCAGCCGCGTACAATTCATGGATATACTGCAGACATTCTTTATACGCTTCACTAACGGCATCGATTACTACTTTTCCGTCCTCTTCATGATAATAGCCCGGATAAGTAGCATACATGGCGTAAAAAACAGCAAATTTTTCTGCTCCCTCTCCCCCGTATCCATAGGTATCATCCGTACCGTTTCCATCCGGATCTTCCTGCGTAAATGCTTTCAGCATTTCTGTGAATTCTTCCTGATTTTCCGGCACATCCATTCCCAGTTTTT
>USKC01000066.1 GCA_900555195.1 uncultured Lachnospiraceae bacterium | reverse complement strand
CTCCCGCACGTTCTGGCGGCGTTGTCCGACGCCCGAAGGGCGGAGTTCAGCCGCCAGGCGGGAGATGCCTGCCATTTCAAAGTTTAGGAACAGCCGATTTTTGAAGCGGTCTGCATGGAAAGGAATACATCCGGACGCGGCGTCTGACATGTGCAGGGCCCAGGGCAGGCCGAACGGTTCGGGAAGGCGCAGGACAGTTTGGCGGCGTACAGGCGGGTGCATAGTCCTTGGGAAATTGAGCAGAAAAGAAGCGCCTGTTTTCCTGATTTTTTTGATTTATAATGCAGGCGGCCGGGGCAGAACCGGAAAAGGATAGGAGATTGTTTGGAAAGGAAATGGCTGAGAAAAAGATGGAACGGATTGCGGAAGGTATAAATGTATTGGGGAAGTTCTGCGGAATGCGGGATGTGGAGGCGCTTACGAGGGAAGGTCTGCGGGAAAGGTATGGATTTGACCGGGCGGATGTGATGGTTTTGTTTGGCGGAAGTATCCTGTGCGGGGCAGATGTACTGGCTCAGGCCATGGAGGAAGGAATTGCCCGGACTTATATAATTGTCGGAGGAGAGGGGCATACAACGGAGACGCTTCGGCAAAAGGTGAGGGAAGAATGCCCGCAGATCGTTGCAGAAGGGCGCTCGGAGGCGGAGGTGTTTCAACAGTATCTCGGAGCTGCATATGGGAAGAAAGCCGATTATCTGGAGACGGAATCCACCAACTGCGGTAATAATATCACCTATCTGCTGGCGCTGCTTCAGCGCCATGCGGTTGCATGCAAAAGCATCATTCTGTGTCAGGATGCCTCGATGCAGAGGAGAATGGATGCGGGGCTGCGCAAATATGCGCCCGAAGACATGAAAATCATCAACTTTGCGGCATATAGGGCGGAAGTGACCTCCGATGCCGGCCGGCTGACCTACGCTACGCAGATCCACGGCATGTGGCAGCCGGATAGATATGTAAATCTTCTGATGGGAGAAATCCCAAGGCTTACGGACGGACCGGAAGGATATGGCCCGAAAGGTAAAGGCTTTATTGCGCATGTGGATATCCCCGAAGAGGTGACAGGGGCTTTTGAAGAATTAAAGCAGATCTATAAAGATGCAGTCAGAGAAGCAAACCCGCTGTATGCATCCAAATAACATATGCGGGCGCAGGAACTTGTTGGTTTCTGTCCGCTTCCGATACCCTTCCGCATCTTCCCGCTTCAGAGTCCTATGCCTTACCCGCGGGGGAAGAAGGGAATGTGGCCCCTGCGCGCATCTTTGGCGGACAAGCTTTGTGCAGGCAACCCTTTTATCTGTACCCTTTTAGCAAAACACTTTACCAAAACAAAGGGTTTTAAGGAAAGGGAAAATATGATACAATGATAGGCAGCGCCGGTAATGTGAACCGACCGTAGAAAGAAGTGAAGGAGTAAAAGAATGAAAGGGAAAAAATGGATTTTGACCGCTGCCCTTGCAGCTTTGGCAATTTCAACGATGGCAGGCTGCGGCGGGGCGGATGAGAATACGCAGGAGAGCGCCCAGGAGAGCTCTCAGGAAACCGCTGCTGAGAGCGCATCGGAAACACAGACGCAGCAAGTGGTGGAATATGGCGAAGCCGCTTATCTGGATGGGCTGAACGTGGCCGACTATGTGACCCTGGGAGAATACAAAGGGATCGAGGTATCTGTGGAAGCGCCTTCCGTGTCTGATGAATCCGTTCAAAGCTATATTGACTATGTCCTGCAGAACAATCCGAGCCTGGAAGAAGTTACCGGAAGGCCGGTACAGGAAGGGGACGTTGTCAATATCGACTATGTCGGCAAGATTGACGGTGTGGCCTTTGACGGCGGAACGGCGGAAGGATATGATCTGGAAATCGGTTCCGGTTCTTTTATAGACGGATTTGAAGACGGTCTGATCGGCGCTGAAGTGGGAGAGACACGGGATGTACAGACCACGTTCCCGGAGGATTACCGTTCTGCGGAAGTGGCGGGAAAAGATGCTGTCTTTACCGTTACCGTGAACAGCATCCAGGTAGAAGTGGAAGCAGAGCTGAATGATGAATTTGTTCAGGGATTAAATGTGGGCTGCGAGACAGTGGATGATTTCCGCCAGTATGTATATGATCTGCTGATGGAGGACGAGCAGTACAGCCATGATGCGGAAGTCCAGGTCAATCTGCTGGAATCCGTTCTTGCGAATGCCACGTTCCAGGAACTTCCGGAAGAGATGCAGACGCGCTATTATGACAGACTGGTGAATAATGTAAACTATTACGCGACCATGAGCGGATATGATGTGGATGCGTATATGGAAGCGAATGGCATTACAGAGGAATATCTGCAGCAGTCTGCGGAAGATGCGACCAAAGAGCTCATTGCAATGGGAGCGATTGCGGATGCGGAAGGGCTGAATGTGACGGATGCGGAAGTGGATGCCCAGCTGGAAGAGGAAGCGGTACAGTATGGGTATGAAGATGTGGAAGAGTACAAAGCTCTTATCGATGTGAAAGCCTATAAAGAATATATGATGACGGATAAGGTGCTTAGTTTTCTGGAGGAAAATGCGGTGGTCACAGATGTGGAAGCCGCATCTGAGGGCGAGACGGCAGAGGCCGGAACTTCCGGGGAAGAAACCGTTACGGATGGAACGGAGGAGACAGTTACTTCAGAAGAAACTGCTTCAGAAGAACTGGCAGAGGATGGGACAAGGGCCGAAGAGAGCACAGCAACAGAAGAAGAGGCGCAGTAATAGAATGAAAGCGGGCGGAACATGCATCCGCTCTTGCTTAAAGCGGACAGCTTGAATGAGGTACATGGCTGTGCGGTTCTCTGCGCTCCAAATAGAAAGACAGAAAGGGATGGAGAAAGGAAATGGAATTAACGAATATCAAAGATTTATTCAGGCAGAAAGAGGCGTATCAGGACAAAGAGGTGACGGTTGGAGGTTGGGTAAGGAGCAACAGAGACTCCAAGACATTCGGCTTTCTTGTGGTAAATGACGGAACGTTTTTTGAGCCGCTTCAGGTGGTTTATTCTGACCAGCTGGAGGAATTTGGCCAGATCACCAAAATCGGCGTGGGAGCTGCGGTGATCGTGACGGGAGTGATCACCCTTACGCCTGGAGCGAAACAGCCTTTGGAGATGCAGGCCAAGGAAGTTGTGGTGGAAGGCGCCTGCCCGCCGGATTATCCTCTGCAGAAGAAACGTCACAGCTTTGAATATCTTCGTACCATTTCTCATCTTCGTGCAAGGACCAATACGTTCCAGGCGGTATTCCGCGTTCGTTCCCTGGCAGCGTATGCCATTCATAAATTTTTCCAGGAGAGAGGCTTTGTATATGTGCATACGCCCCTGATCACTGGCAGCGATTGTGAAGGTGCAGGAGAGATGTTCCAGGTGACCACGCTGGATCTGCAGAATGTTCCGAAGGCAGAGGATGGAAGTGTGGATTATGGCCAGGACTTTTTTGGAAAGCCGACCAATCTGACGGTGAGCGGCCAGCTGGATGCAGAGACATATGCTTTCGCATTCCGCAATGTCTATACCTTCGGCCCCACCTTCCGCGCGGAGAATTCCAATACCACCCGTCATGCCGCGGAGTTCTGGATGATTGAGCCGGAGATGTGCTTTGCGGATCTGAAAGATGATATGATTCTGGCAGAGAGCATGCTGAAATATGTCATCCGCTATGTATTGGATAATGCGCCGGAAGAGATGGCGTTCTTTAACCAGTTCGTGGATAAGGGGCTGATCGAGCGGCTGGAACATGTGCTTTCCTCTGAATTCGGACATGTGACCTATACGGAAGCGATTGAGATCTTGGAAAAACATAATGACGAATTTGAATATAAGGTGCACTGGGGAAGCGATCTGCAGACAGAACATGAAAGATATCTGACCGAGAAGGAATTCAAGCGCCCGGTATTCGTGACCGATTATCCGAAGGAAATCAAAGCGTTCTATATGAAGCTGAATGGGGATGGAAAGACAGTGGCGGCCATGGACTGCCTGGTTCCGGGAATCGGAGAGATTATTGGAGGAAGCCAGAGGGAAGACAATCTGGAACTTTTGGAGCGCAGGATGGAAGAACTGGGGCTGAATAAGGAAGATTATGCGTTTTATCTGGATTTGAGGCGTTATGGTTCCGCGCGGCACGCGGGCTTTGGACTCGGATTTGAACGCTGCGTCATGTATCTTACGGGTATGGGCAACATTCGTGACGTGATTCCGTTCCCGAGAACCGTGAAGAATTGTGAACTGTAGAAACATACGGCAAGAGTAAGAAGGGACAGGATATGCGGAAGAAACTTTTCAGTCTGTTTTTGATTGTGGTGGTGGCGTTTTCTTCGATTCTGCCGGTGTATGCCACCAGCAGCAGTGAATTGAAAAAACAGAGACAGGAAAAGGAAAATCAGAAGAACAGCACCCAGAGCGAGCTGGATGAGTTGAATGACCAGATTAGCGACCTGTCCGGAGAAAAAGAAGATGTGGACGCGCAGATTGAAGAACTGACCAGCCAAATCGCAGAGATCATGGTCAGCGTGGATCTGATGGAGGAAGAGATTGCAGATACAGAGGAACAGATTGCACAGGCTCAGGTAGATTATGATGCTGCAGAAGAAAAAGAACAGCAGCAGTATACGGCCATGAAAAAAAGGATCCAGTATCTGTATGAAAAAGGGGAAGAAAGCTACCTTCAGATTATCCTGGAGGCAAAGAGTTGGGGAGATCTTCTGAACAAGGCGGAATATGTGCAGGAAATCTACACATACGACAGAAAAATGCTTGACGACTATGCGGCTACGGTTCAGGAGGTGGCTCAGTTAAAGGAGGATCTGGAGACAAAAAAATCGGACCTGGAAGCTTCCCAGTATGAGCTGGAGCAGGAGGAAGCTTCTCTTCAGGAAACCCTGGATGAACAGAAAGCAATTTCGGCAGATTATGAAAAGGATCTGGCGAGAGCCCAGGAGCAGGCAGCTGCTTATAAAGAAGAAATTCAGAAGCAGAATGATGAGATCAGGCAGCTGGCCGCCGCGGAAGAGACGAAGCGGCAGGAAGAGGAAGAAGCGCAGAGAAAAGCTGAAGAGGAGAGCCGAAAGGCCGAAGAGGCAAAGCAGAAGGATGAAGAAACTTCGGATTCATCTGAAAAGGAGACGCAGAAGGAGGCTGAAAGCCCTGCCGCGCCTTCGAGCAGCAACGGTACCGCGACGGGAAGTGAGATCGCGAATTTTGCTTGTCAGTTTGTGGGAAATCCCTATGTGCCTGGAGGAACCAGCCTGACGGAGGGAGCGGACTGCTCCGGCTTTACGCAGTCCGTATACAAAGCATTTGGCTACAGCATTCCCAGAACATCATCAGCGCAGAGAAGCGCGGGAAGAGAGGTCTCCTATGCAGAAGCACAGCCAGGGGATCTGATTTGCTATGCGGGACATGTGGCCATTTACCTTGGAAATGGCAGAATTGTCCATGCCAGCAGCGTGAAGACGGGGATTAAATACGGCAATGCCACTTATAAGACCATTCTGTCCGTTAGGAGGATTGTAGGCTGAAAAACGGCAGAATGGCTCATTTGAAAAGGGGGGATTCAGATGGCGTTCTATTCAGCAGCCCTGGTAACAGCCGCTGCACTGACGATTTACAGCTGCGGCAGTGTGGCCATGACGGTGGAGCAAAAATGGCTCGCACAGACAGGGGGCGGGATGGAGGCGGAAGAGCAGGGGCTTTTTTCCCAGGCGTATTCGGTACCTGATCAGATTGTGGGAAGCGTTGAGAGGATGGATGAAGGATTTTTATTTCAGATTCCAGCAGATACGCCTTTTCCGGAAAAGCTGGATATCCATATCGCGGGCCGTGTGGAATACGGAGACGGTTTTTCGGCGAGTGTGCATTATCTGGAAGAGGAGAACGGGAATTGGGTGCCTGGAAAGGCCTATTTCATTTCAGCAGATCCGGCTTGTACGGAACTGACGCTGGACGTTTCCTGCCCGGATGAAGAGGGAAAACTGCTTCACAGAACAGTGGATCTTCTTAAGATACGGTAGGAAGCGGGAAACGGAAAGAGACGGGAAAGCAGTTTTATATCATATGTTAAAATGGACATGAAATAACGGGTCTGGCAAAACGCAGAGCCCGTTTTTTCATGTCCATTGTTTTATTTATAGCGGTTTTATGAAAACGGCCGTATCTGAACGGCCATATTTCCTCTGGACGCTCCTATTTCTTCTGAACGGTTCTATTTCCCACCCGGAAGGAGCTGTGAAGGCAAAGGATCAGGCTTCCTGAATAAAAGAAAGCAGATCTGCGACTGCCTGTTCCGCCAGCTGCGCCATGGAATAATTCTGCACGCCCACCACATGCTGGTTGCAGCGATTGACGGGAAGCAGAATTTTCTGCGCCTTACTCCTTCCCACGGCCACCGCCATGGAAGAAGTGACCTCTCCCAGCAGGGAATCGGCGGCAAGGATGCCTAAGGGACCGATGATATAATCCGCATCCCGGCAGGCGACCAGCACCGGGTTTTCACCAGTGGCCCCATAATCAGCCCCTGCCTTCAGCATGGCTGCGGTTGCTGTGCTGTTGGTGCCGATGGCATAGAGTTCGACACCGGGAAGCGCCGCTTTTTTCAGCTTTTCACACAGGAGGCTTCCCATGCGGCCTCCCTGTCCGTCGATAATTACGATTTTCATCTCTGTTCACCACTTCTGCGGCCCGTCTATGATGTAGGCCGCATGATGAATTCTACCACAACGGAGGCCTCAACTTCAAGTTCTCCGGGCATAATCGTGGCGCTTTTCTCATCGCTGGCCTCCGTGGAAGAATACATCTGCGCGGCTGCGGTGTCATTGTATCTGGCCTCTGTATAATTGCTGGTCTCCTGCATGGTGGAGATGCCTTCCAGCTCAAATCCGCCTGCAGCGGCCATGGCTTGCGCCTTTTCCTGTGCTGCGGTTACAGCCAGAGACAGCGCTTCCTGGTAAGAAGCATCATACTGGCTGGACAGATAGGAAATGGACTGGATATTGTTCACACCTGCCTCTACGGATGCGGACAGGATGGAACCGGTCTGATCCAGGGGCAGATCGGAGACGGTAAGCGTTGTAACAGCCTCATATCCGATCAGGACCTGTGTGTTGGTGCTCCAGTCATACCTGGGATTGAGATAATATCCGGTGGTTTGAATCGAAGATTCTTCCACACCCAGTTCCTTCAGCATGGCCACCACTTTGTCCGTTTCTTCAGAGTTCTTCTGCTGACAGGTCTGCGCGTCCGCTTCCTGCGTCTCAATGGAATAGACGATCTCAGCGATATCCGGCACGACGGTGACGGATTCCGTACTGTTAACCGTGACGGTCTGCCGCTGCGCGGCTTCTTCGGCGGGGGACGCGGCTGTGGCTGCTGCTCCTCCATTCTGGCAGGCGCCGAGCATAAGCGCGCCTGCAGCCAGCAGCGCTACGAACAGTTTCTTTTTCATCAAAACTTCCTCCTTTCAAAGCGGCCGGATGCGAATGCCGGCCTTTGATAGACTGATTTTACTATAGCATGGAATGGGAGGGAAGAGGGGGGTTTTAAAAGAAATTTAAGAACTTTCTAGGGAGGTAGAGATGAAAGAATATCTATCTTATTTGGCAAGTAATGCAGCAAATATGAATGAATTTGTGATTACTGCGGAAGCAGCTGTGACGTGTATGTAACATATATGTTTTAGTTGTGTTATAATATCGAATTGATACAATCAGTAGTAAGCAGGAATGGGCAGATAACAGACAGTAAGAGAAAAAAAGAATAAACAAATGTTAACATGGAGGGAGAAAATATGTATTGCAAGATGTGTGGAAAAGACATTGGGGACGCTATTTTTTGTCCATATTGCGGGACAAAGACAAAAAGTGAAAAAGAAGGGAGGGCGGAGCAAGAGACTATAGAAGAGAAGAAAGATACAAAAAGAAGAAATTTAAAAAAATGGGGAATAGGGATAGGGGCCTTTGTTCTTATTGCAACAGTCTGCGTTATTACAGTCAGTCTGTCTGTATATCGGCGGGGAGGATGGCAGGCTATGATGGAACATGAGGAAATGGTTTCTGCTGAAAGCCAGGAGGAAGAAAAAGCCGAAATAGAAGAAGATGAAATAAATGGGGGAGATAATGCATCTTTTCTTCCAGAGAATGTTCAGCAAGTAAAAGATCCTGTGGCAGTTGGACTTCCTGATATAAAGAGGGAAGGACAGATGCTGGTTACATATGATTCAAGAGGAAGACAAATAGAGATTCCAGAGAATTTGGAGCGAATGTGGGAACTTTCAAGCCCAGGAATAAGCAAAGAGGAAGAAGTTGCAGATTTGGATGTGGAGACGTATCTGTTTGAATTCCCTTTGGAATTTGATCCTGCGATACTGGATGGAAAACAGGCAGAGAGCATATCCTGGGGGGAGGGAGATTTCAAGACCTTGCAGTTTTATAGCACATTTGAAGGAACCGAACTGGCAGCGGTGGATGTCTTTATAAATAAGGGTTCTATCAATATTATATGTAGTTATAGAGGAGAAGGGGAGGAAGGAGATTGGCACAGAGCAAATTATGATGGGAACTTCCAGCTTACGGAGATAGAAGAAATACATGAGGAATACAGTGAACAAACGACATTTGACGTAGGTACTTCCAGGCCTATAGCAAAGTCTTACAGAACATCGCAGGCTTATGACGCTGAACCATTATTTTCAGATGGAATTCAGTATTTCAGAGAGAGCAGTTATGAGCGTTCTGAAGAAAATGATATGCAGTGGGAGAAGAACGAATGGGGAGACAGTTATTGGATAAGCTGGCCGGGCGAAGGGACAGACTTATTAAATAACATATATATGTATTTAACTTTTATGGAAAATGGGAACCTGGCGGGTTTAGAAATGAGTCTGGATAATACAAATTATTATTTCTGGATGGAAGATGGGTGTTGGTATCAGGGATAGAATACAGGCTTTGAGAAGCATGTGCGCATGCAGCATCTTTAGCCGGAAGGGAAGCCTTTCGTCCCACGAACAGAATGTATGGCAATGCGGCTTCCCCATCCTTGCAAATCCCGCCCAGAAAGTATATGATATCTCAGGAAAAGAAAAAAGATATGTTTTGAAATGGAGACTGAATGAACATTCTGACGTTGGAAAATATCGCAAAGGCATATGGGGAGAGAAAACTTTTCAGGGATGCTTCTTTCTACCTTCAGGAAGGGGAGAAGGTGGGCGTGATCGGCCTGAACGGGGCTGGGAAGTCCACGCTCCTTAAGATGATCGCCGGGCTGGAGGAGCCGGATGCGGGAGAGGTGACGGCGGCGAACCATGTGGTGATCCGCTATCTGCCGCAGCAGCCTGTTTTTGAACCGGAGGAAACCGTTCTGCAGGCGGTGCTGAAGCAGAACCGGACAAAAGGAAATGAATGGGAGACTTCTGCGGAGGCCAAGAGCATGCTCAGCAGGCTTGGCATGGATGATTTTGATGCGCCCTGCGGGACGCTTTCGGGAGGTCAGAGAAAACGACTCGCTCTGGTGGCGGTTCTTCTGTCCGACGCGGATATTCTCCTGCTGGACGAGCCAACCAACCATCTGGATAATGCGGCTGCCGACTGGCTGGAAGATTACCTGAAGCGCAGAAAGGGAGCGCTCGTGATGGTGACCCATGACCGCTATTTCCTGGACAGCGTGACGGAGCGGATTGTGGAGATCGACCGTGGGGCCATCTGTTCCTTCCCGGGCAACTATGAAGCCTATTTGGAGCAGAAGGCACAGATGGAAGAGATGGCCGAAGCATCGGAGCGGAAGCGGCGCTCGATCCTCAGAAAGGAACTGGCCTGGATGCAGCGGGGAGCCAGGGCGCGTTCCACGAAGCAGAAAGCCAGGATTCAGAGGTATGAAGAATTGAAGAACCGGGAAGGCGTCTCCCAGAGCGGAACGGTGGAGCTTTCCAGCGTATCTTCCCGGATGGGGCGCACCACAGTGGAATTGTCCCATATCAGCAAGGCATATGGGGAAAGGATGTTGATCCAGGATTTTTCCTATGTATTTCTCAAACAGGACAGAGTGGGATTCATCGGGCCCAACGGCTGCGGCAAGACCACGCTGATGCGGATGCTGACCGGTCAGATCCAGCCGGATTCCGGACGGATAGAAGTGGGACAGACCATTCGGATCGGATATTATGCACAGGAAATCGGGGCGTTTTCCGGGCAGGAGCCGGAACGGGCGGATGCTGCTGAAGAGCAGGAGGAGGCAGCAGGAACGGTGAAACTGCGTCAGCCAAAGATGGATCCGGCCATGCGGGTGATCGATTATATCCGGGATGCGGCGGAATATATCCGGACGCCGGAAGGGAGCGTCAGCGCATCCCAGATGCTGGAGCGATTCCTTTTTCCCGGGGAAGAGCAATACGGGCTGATTGGCAAGCTTTCCGGAGGGGAAAGGCGGCGGCTGAATTTGCTGCGGGTGCTGATGGAAGCGCCGAACGTGCTGATCCTGGACGAGCCGACCAACGACCTGGATATAACGACCCTGACCATTCTGGAGGATTATCTGGACAGTTTTGACGGGATCGTGATCGTGGTATCCCATGACCGTTACTTCCTGGACCGTGTGGTGAAACGGATTTTTGCGTTTGAAGAAGGCGGCCGGTTAAGGCAGTATGAAGGAGGGTATACGGATTATGCCCTGCGCGTTTGGCAGGAGCGTTCTGAAGAAGGCACGGCGGGACGGGGGAATGAAGGGGGAGCCACGCAGCAGCGGGAGATGCGTGCGGAGACAGGAAAGAAGGGAAAGCCGGAACACCTGAAATCCAAGAAGCTGAAGTTCACCTTCCAGGAGCAGCGGGATTATGAAACCATCGAGGCGGACATAGCCGGGCTGGAAGAACGGCTCGAGGCGCTGGACGGCCAGATTGCGGCAGCGGCGACGGATTTCGTGAAGCTGAATGAACTGACCGCGCAGAAGGAGGAGACGGAAAGCCTTCTGGAAGAGAAAATGGAACGCTGGATGTACCTGGAGGAGCTGGCTGCGAGGATTGCAGAACAGACGGAAGGATAAGCGGAAAGGACTGGGAATAGAATGGAAAAATTGGGAAGAAATGATCATTGCTGGTGCGGGAGCGGCAAAAAGTACAAACAATGTCATGAGGCATTCGATGAAAAGATCCGGCATTTTGAACTGGAAGGACATATTGTGCCCACCCATGATATGATTAAAAATCCGCAGCAGATAGCGGGCATCCGGGAGAGCGGCAGGATCAATACGGAAGTGCTTGACTATGTGGCGGAGCATATCCGGGAGGGGATGACAACCGCGGAAATTGACCGCCTGGTGGATACGAAAACCCGTGAACTGGGCGGGATCCCCGCACCGCTCGGATATGAGGGATTTCCGAAGAGCGTATGTACCTCCATCAACAGCCAGGTCTGCCACGGCATTCCAAGCCAGGAGGATGTGCTCAAGGATGGAGACATCATCAACGTGGATGTTTCCACGATCTATCATGGGTTTTATGGAGATTCCTCCCGCATGTTCTGCATCGGCAGCGTGAAGGAGGAGAACCTTCGCCTGGTACGGGTAGCAAAGGAATGTATGGAGAAAGGGATCGAACAGGTGAAGCCCTGGAGATTCCTCGGAGATATGGCAGATGCGGTGAACCGCCATGCCAAAGAAAACGGATACAGCGTGGTGGTGGACATCGGCGGCCACGGGGTCGGGCTGGAATTCCACGAGGATCCTTTCGTCAGCTATGTGGCCCCTGCCGGGACGGAGATGCTGATGGTTCCGGGGATGATTTTCACCATTGAACCCATGATTAACATGGGAAGCGCTGACATCTATGTGGATGATGGAAACGGGTGGACGATCTATACGGAGGACGGGAAGCCCTCCGCACAGTGGGAGACCATGGTCCTCGTCACAGAGGACGGCTGTGAAGTCCTGGCTCATTGATGCAGAGAACATTGCTGCTCCGCCCTCCGCATATGCTCCGCCCTCCGGCGTCAGCCCCATCCGGGTCTCCCTCTGTCCCGGC